>NC_015163.1:0-37500 GCF_000190555.1 Deinococcus proteolyticus MRP | reverse complement strand
GGGCCAATTAAAAATGGAGCGGCCTATACCGTCGTTCGGTATCAGGTGTACGACGCCAAAGGCCGCTGCGACTTATGTGATTGCGAACACAAGGCTGGGAAACAGGCGCTGATCCGCGACGAACAGACGAAGACGCTCTACCAGTCAGGAACTCACGGTAGTGGTACGCGAAATCCTTCCACATCGGCCCCACTTTTTAGGAGGGTGGGGCACACTGGAGGGAAGATATGGGAAAACAGCGCAAAACCTGGTCACCTGAACTCAAGGAGCAAATTGTTCTGGCTGTCCTGAGCGGGGAGCGCACCATCGCGGAAGCTGCTCGTGAATACGAGGTCAGCGAGAGTTTGATTCACACCTGGCGTGCACAGTTTCTGGAAGCGGGCCGTGCCCGCCTCCAGGGAGCGAGGCCGGATGCAGCCCAGAAGAAGTTGGAGAAGGAAGTCCAGCAGCTCAAGGCCATCATTGCGGACAAGGAATTGTCACTCTATATCGCAAAAAAAATCCGGGGTCTCTGAGCGTGGATGAACTCCTGGCGTGCTACCAGGAGTTGCTCGGAGACCACCCGAAACTCAGTCTCAGCAGATTTGCTGGCGAGGTGGAGCGTCCATATCACGTCCTGCGCGATGCCCGGCAGAACGCACAGCGTTCTGCACAGCGGACGGAGCGACGTCAGCACATCCTAGAAGTGGTGCGGTTCAAAGCCCTGGAAGAGCCACTCAGCGGCTACCGTTTGATTTACCAGGCCCTGCAACAAGATGCCCAGCAGCCTTCTCCTGGCCTCCATACCGTCCGTCGCCACATGGCGGAGTTGAAGGTGCAGCGCCCGGTTCCCAGAAAGAAACGCCGTCCATCGGCATGCCCTACCTCTATCGTTCTCTGGCCAGCGGGCCGCCGAGTTCAGGTCGATGCCACACGGCTCAGCTTGCCGGACGGGATCTGCTGGGCTTATCTCGTCCTGGACGTGGAAAGTCGCGCACTGCTGCACATTGAAGTGGTCCGGAATCTCTCTGCCAGCAGCGCGGTCACCGCGCTGCAACGGGGAGTCTATGTGCTGCACCATCTCGGCATACACGAGCAGCTCCTTATCATGACCGATGGTGGCTCAGATTTTACGTCTGGCGCATTCCAGGCGGCCTGTCAGGAGCTGGGCAACTGGGTACGGGCCAAGGTCTCACGGAAGGGAGGAATGGGCATCCTGGAAAGGCTCAACCGGACCTTCAAATATGACGGCGTGTTCCGGGAAGAATTGACGAATATTGCCCAGCTTCGTGCGTTCAGCACGAAGTTTAAAAACTGGTACAACTCTGAGAGAAGGCATTCCAGTCTGGGGTATGCCTACCCCTGGGTTAAACTGCTTGAAGCTACGGAATCTTCGAACGTGGCTTGAAGGATTTTCCGTACCACTACCGTCCCTTTCTGACACGATGAAAAGATAACGGCGAAGCAACTGGCAAGCAGGATGCGGTTCACGGGGTACTCCTGGGAAGGATCAAATCGAGTTGTTGTGTGAAGCCTCAGTAGGTGACAACTTCACTTCCAGCCCCTCCTGGTGGGCAAAAAGGCTGGGTCAGCAGGTCTAGGACAGCCATGAACTGTTTGGGTTTCCACCGTAGAGCGTCTACGAGATGCTGAGCACCGTGCCGGACCAGGCTGACCTCTCTACGACCGTGCTTCAAAACGGGAATGGGATGAGTCTGGCCGAGCCAGACTCCCAGACGCAAGCAGAACATCCAGGCCAGTGTCACCAGGCCAAAGAGCCGCTGTAGACGGCTCCTTTCCGTAATCCCAGTCCGCTCCAGGTCGAAGCCTCGCTTCTTGAAGCTGCTGAAGGTGCACTCGATTGACCAGCGCTGCTTGTACAGCTTCCAGGTCTTCCGAGCGCTGAAATCTGTGGCAATGATGACGAGGTCACCTGTGGATGACCTCGTCGCGACCACCCGCATGAGTTCGCCAAACACGAACACCTTTTCGTCGATTTCATGGAAATGCCCGTGCTGGACGTGCTTAAACCATTCCTTCCCATTCATGTCGTCCAGCATGTCGCTGTGCCGAATGCGGATCGCCCGCTTGATGCCTTGACGACGGAGAAAACGGAACCACTCCGCACCGATGAACTCACGGTCAGCCACCAGGCCTTGCCAGCGTTTCGCTGGCAAGACGCGGAGGAGCTTCAACACCAGCCACATACGGGCGTAGGTGTGGCTGTTCCCAGACTCATCAAGAGGAACCCAAATCAGGGGCAGGGTGAAGCCATGAACCACGGCTCCAAGCACCAGAAAATTGATGGGCGTTTCCCCATGCTCCCAATTGGTGCGGTCCAGACTCAGCAACACCTTCCCCGGTGGAAGATGGACGACGAGCAGAGCGATGAAAAAGTCCATGTCCAGCTGCTCATCCCGGAAGGTTCGGTCCGCCCTTCTTTTCTTGGCTTGCGGCGTGCTGATACCGGGCATGTGAGGACTCAGGTCGTGATGATTGATGCTCCTCGCGGCAATCATCGCCAGAAGCACATCGATCAGCCGCTGAAGGGTGTCAATGCGGAGGTGACTCGCGTGTACTTTGAAGTGGCGGGTCAGTACGGTAGCCTGCTGGGCAGCGGATTCTGTTGATTTCACACTCCCAGGAGACCGCGAAGAGAGAGCCCCATCAAGCTTGATGGGGCTCTCTCTTGAGTTCTTCCCGTCTGGAACGAGGTCAAACCGAAGTTGTCACCTACTGAGCAAGCAGATATCCAGTGGATCAAGCGCTTATGTGCCTTGGGCGACGAAGCGCCGGCCATGCTGCACGACTTGTTGAGCAAACTCCAAAACTTTAAAGTGTGTCTGAAAACTCTTCAAGTCACTATTTTGGCCAGTCGCTTGACCATCAAGCGAATCATGACCTCGTAGACGAGGTTTTCCGAGGTTTCTGACAGTGCTTCGTAATCTCTGGACATCCGCCTGGATTTGCCTATCCAGGCGAAGGTTCGTTCAACCACCCAACGACGTTTCAGCACGACGAATCCTGTTGGCACCTCCACGGGTGGTGGAGGTGCGTCTTTTGGTGCCCAGGTACTCTGCCGGCCCGACCAAGGATGCTTGACGATTTCTAACGTCCAGCCCAAATGTTTTCTGATTTCAGCTCCCAATTTGCCGGTATACCCTTGGTCTGCCCAAAGATGTTGCATGCGTGGAAAAACGTTCGGCAAGTCTCGCAGCAGGAGGATCGCGCCGGCGCGATCCTGATAATCCGCTTCATGCACCTTGATTGCCATGACGAGGCCCATCGTATCGACCAGGATGTGCCGCTTTCGACCGTTCACTTTCTTCCCACCATCATAGCCACGAGGTCCGCCTGCTTCTGTCGTTTTGACTGATTGGCTGTCAATAATTCCCGCTGAGGGTGTTGGGCTGTGGCCTGCTTGCACGCGAACCCTTTCCCGCAAGACAGCATGAATCGCTTTCCAGAGACCCTGTTTCCTCCAGAGTCGGTGGTAGTGGTATACCGTCTGCCAAGGTGGAAGGTCATGCGGCATCAGCCTCCAGGCGATACCACCGCGAAGAACATAGAAGATCCCATTGAGAATGTCGCGCCAGGACCACTTTCTAGGTCGTCCTGTTGAACAGACAGGTGGAAATAGAGGTTCGAGGATCATCCATTCGGCGTTGGTCAGATCGCTTGAGTAGACGGACGACATACCCATAGGATCCACGAACACGCGAGAGATGAAAAACCCGCACCAGGAGGCTTTTCAGACACACTTTATTGATAACGGTGGAGGTCTGAGTTGCTACACTTCGTATATGTCCGGATGGCAGCCAAGCCACTTCTCCCGTGCGCAGCTTGAGGAACGCCGCTTAGCTGCTCTGGAGTGGATCAAGCGTGGTGAACACAAAAACCAGGAAATAGCAGACCACTTTGGGGTGTCGGTCCATACGGTCTACACCTGGAAAGCCAGGCTGAAGCAGAACGGTAGCTTACAGGCGACAGTTGCTCGTGGGACTTCTTCCCGCCTCACTCCTGCTCAGCATGAACAGCTCCGCACCCTCCTCCGGGAGGGTGCTCTGCAGCACGGGTTCCCTGATGAAACTTGGACGACAAAGCGCGTGGCAGAGCTAATCGGGCGGCACTTCGAGGTGTGGTACCACCATGATCACGTCCGTAAAATCCTGCGCAAGTTGGGCTTCAGTCCACAGATGCCAGATGGGCGGGCCGCTGAGCGGAACGAACTCCGGATCGCATCCTGGCGGGAACAGGTGCTACCGGAGTTGGAAAAAAAAGGTCGCTGAGGGAGCCACCGTCATCTATCTGGATGAGGTCGGCTTCTCGCTGAAAGGCGTGCGAAGGCGAACGTGGTCACCCAGGGGCGTCACGCCCCTGGTGGGGCTCAGAGCGAACTGGGAGAAGCTCTCCACGATAGGCGCCATCACCTCGGACGGACGATTCTTTCAACACACCAAATCCGGGGCGATTCGCAGTGCGGACGTCACCCGGTTCTTTCAGCATCTGCTGCGCCAGGTTCAGGGGAACGTCGTCGTGGTGCTGGATAACGCGAGAACGCATCACGCAAAATCGACTCAGGCGTTCGTGGCAAGCCACGAACGCCTCTCCCTGGTCTTCCTCCCACCCTACGCACCAGAACTGAATCCCATCGAACTGGTGTGGGCGTACGTCAAGCGAAATGTGCTGGGCAATTTCTGTGCTCATTCAGTCTCAGCCCTCAAAGAAAAGCTACATCGAGCTTGGCAACGAGTTCGCTATGTTCAACTGCCCCTCCATCTTATGAACTCAAATCTACGCCGTTATCAATAACCCAGAAGAGGCATTGAATCCCCGCTCTGCTCGCTATCAATTGCGGCAGCTTGAGCGGGAGGTCAAACGCGAAACACTTGACCTCAATCAGTGCAAAGAATGTTTGCGTTTTCTGAAAAGGGCGATCAGGAACAGTACACCTGAAGGCGGGTACCAGCGAGTTAGACGGGGAAGCATTAAGAATCCTGATGTAGACGTAAGGTCATTAGAACAGCGTGCGACCTCACCGCTGCCCATCTGCGATGAGGCGGCCCTTGAGCGGACCCGCCGCCATCAACTTGGGGATAGGACAAGATCCAAAAATTTTAGTACGCTAAGGAAAAGTCCCTCCAGAACGAGCGTTACTCGCGTAACGCTCGGTAGGTTCCCTCTACGGGCACCCCTTCGGGGTGCCACACATAGTCCCCGGTCAGCCCGATGTGCTCCCACGACAGCGGCGACACGTGAGCCAGCAGTTCATCGGACACGTCCACGCCCTCGGCACGCAGGGCTTCGACGGCGCGCCCCAGGTACACCGTGTTCCAGACAGCGATTGCGGTCGTCACGAGATTGAGGCCGCTGGCGCGGTTGCTCTGGGCCTCAAACGACTGATCCCGAATCTCCCCACTGCGATGGAAGGCCACCGCCCGTTTGAGGGCGTGCAGTGCCTCCCCCTTGTTCAGTCCTGCCAACACCCGGCGGCGCAGCTCCGGGTCACGCAGCCACTCCAACGTAAATAGCGTCCTCTGGACGCGGCCCAGCTCGCGCAGGGCCAGCGCCAGGCCATTCTGGCGCGGGTACGAGGCGAGCTTGGAGAGCATTAACGAGGCCGTCACCGTGCCCGCCTTGATCGAGGTCGTGAGCCGCCGCAACTCGTCCCAGTGCTCGCGGATCAGACGCAGGTTGAGCCGCTGGGCCACCAGTGGCTCCAGCAGCCCGTAAGCCGAGGCCACTTCAGGCGTATACAGCCGAGTTTCCCCCAGGTCTCGAATCCTGGGAGCGAAGCGGAAGCCCAGGAGGTGACACAGCGCAAAGACCTGCTCGGTGTAATGCTCCTTGATCTTCAGCTCCGACAGGTGGTACAGCAACCCGTCCAGCACATGCAGCGCATCACGCACATTGGCGGTGATGACCTTGGTGTGGAAGGGCGCGTACTGGTCGCTGACATGGGTGTAGAACAGGATGCCCGGCTCGCGGCCATACTTCGCATTCAGATATCCGAAGGTCTTGCCCCGCCCACCTGTCGGGAAGCGTTGCCCGTCGGAACTGCTCGTCGTGCCGTCCCCCCACAGAGCGGCCAGGGGTAGTTTGGACTGAAAGTTGACCAGCTCGGCGAGACCCGCCGCGTAGGAGTCGGGGCGGAGGAACCAGTCCGCGAGGTACATCAAGCGGCGTGCGGTCATGCCGGGGTCCGGGGAAGCCTCCGCCATCTTGGTCAATCCCAGGTTCAGCCCGTCAGCCAGGATTGCGGTCAGCAGATGGTCGTGGCGCTCCGCCTCCTTTCCGCTGTGCAGGTTCAGGAAGGCTCCTGTGAACCGGGTCCAGGCGTTGACCTCTAGCAGCAGGTCGGTGATCTTCACGCGCGGCAACCGCGCGCTCAGCCTGCGCCCCAGAGGCTCCACCTCGTCGGGCACAGCCCGCGTGACCTTCCCAATTCTGAGCCTGCCGCGTTGCACCGACACGGAGGACAGCTCGCCCCTGGCGAGCAGGTCGGCCACCTCACGCAACTGCTCCGTGAGCCTGGGTTCCGTGGCTGCCCAGAAGGCGTCGAACGTCTCGGGCAGGTCCAAGGATAGCTTGGGGAGGCGTTTCTGCCAGGTGCCCTGTGGCAGGAGGTAGGCGTCGAGGTCCTTGTACTTGCGGCTCCCCGCGACCCAGACATCTCCGGCTCGCAACGCGAGCCGCAACTCGTCTAGTACGCACAACTCGTATGCTCGTCGGTCCACCGCGCCAGCTCGGAACACCTGTCCAGCCCACTTCTGCCGGACAAAACCGATGGGAACGTGTTCAGGTAAGGTGCGCTTGTTCGCCGCGTACATCTCTCGGAGGAGGTTCAGTGCCTCGACCACGGGTACCGCCTTGCCCTCGGCATGGAAGGTGAAGGCCGCCAGCAGCCGGGGGGCATAGCTTCGTACCTTCGCGTAGCCCTTTATGGCGTGGTGCAGCGGATCAAGCTGCTCGGCACTCACCACCTCCTTCTCCCGTACGGTCTCGACGAGTTGTTGCCAGTTCACGACCGCTTCGATGGCCTGATAGGGGTCGGCCCCCTGCTCCCGCGCGGCGATCACCGCCGCGCACACGGACTTGAAGGTGCCAAACTGCTCGACGAGCGGCGGCCCCTGCTGCCCAAAAACCTCCGCGGCGGCCCGTTCGCCTTCCCGCAGCAGCGGCACCATCACGCGGTCGTGCATGTCGAGGACGGCATCGGTCAAGGTCTCGGAGAGATCAAGCAGCCGGGCCATCAACGTGGCCCGGCGCCGCCGGGGTTCAAAGTCCGCGAGATGCGAGGCACTCAGCCGCCGGGCTTCCTCCGCCAGGTGCTCCAGGCGGCTCTGCGGCAAGAAGGCCTGGAGATTGCTCTGCACCGGGAAGGTTCGCACGAAAGCCAATTTGTCCAGCAAGGTCAGGATGTGTTTGGGCTTGGGTGCGCCCACAGGCCGCGCCAGCCACGCGAAGCGCGAGACTGGCTCATCGCCCTGGGGCGACAGCAAGGCGTCTACCCGGTCGGGAAGGTCGCCCTTGAGTGGCAGATTGAGCACGCCGTAGGTGTGCTGGTCGGCGCGGACACGGGCAGAACGAACCAGGCGTTCGAGAACGCTGAAACGCGGCACCAGGAGGTGCCGCCGCCGCACCTCGTCCATCAGAGCACTCATCAATGGGAAAGGCTGGTCGGTAACGACGGCCAACGGCACCAGCCAGTCGCGCAGCTCAGCGCCCTGGCGGCGTGACAACTCGACGTACCCCAGCCGCTGACACAGGGTAAGTGTTCGCGCCGGGTCGGCTCGCGGGCGGCGTACTGGGTGTAGCACGCTGAATCCACCCGCAGTTGTTCGGCGAGGTACGCCAGGACGGCTTCGGGAGGCGTCTCGCCGGGGCGTAATCCGCGCCCCAGGTGGCGCAGGACCGTGAGCTGCACGGCGAAGCCCAACTTGTTGAAATCCCGCCGCCGCTCGCGCACGAGGCGAAGGTCGGCGGCGTCAAGCAGGTAATACCGGGAGAAGGTACGTTCGTCGATTTCCGGGAAGCGGGTGAACTGGTCGCGCTGGGCGGAGGTGAAGAGGGAGCCGGACGAGTTCTGCATGATGGCTCCATCCGGCGAGAGGCCCAAGAGGGGTCACGCCAGCAGCGACGCAAAACACCCGTCAACGGGTGATCTGGAATGCTGAGCGTTCCCAGGCGATGACGGGTACGAGCCGTTATGGAAGGAGGTCAGCATGATCCGCAGGCGGGGTCACGTCAACGCCAGACCTAGCCACTCAAGGTGTTAAGCGGTGAATGACCCAACCCTCCCGGCCAAGAACATAGGCAAAGCGGTCATGCAGCCCATTCGCCCGCCCTTGCCAGAACTCCCAGCGGTTCACTTCCAACCGGAAGCCTCCCCAGTATTTGGGTCTGGGAACAGTCTCCCCAGCAGGGAATTTCACTGCCATCTCAGCCAATCTGCTCTCCAGCCCCTCCAGGTCCACCGGCTGGCTCTGCTGAAGGTTGACGTGGGCGGCGACCTGAATCTCATGCGGCTGCTGGTGGAAGGCCCGATCAGCCTGTTCTGGACTCACCCGTGTGACCCTCCCCGCAGCCCGAACCTGCTGAGCGAGCTGAGGCCAGTAAAACACCGCCTCGGCCTGGGGATTCTCGTCCAGTTCCCGCGCTTTCTGTGAATGCATGTTCGTGTAAAAGGTCAGGCCCTGGCTGGGGTCTCCCCGCAAATAGATGGTGCGGACGCTGGGTAGACCTGCTACGTCTGCCGTCGCCAACTGCATGGTGTAAGGCTCGGGCTGCCCGGCGTCGATCATGGCCGCAAACCATATCTGGAACTGGTCTAGGGGATCGGCTTGCCAGCCTTCCGGATGAGAAATGGAGTGCTGCATCCCTCAACCTCCCCTTACAGGTGTGCGCCGCCGGTGGCGACAATGACCTGCCCTGTGATCCAACGGGCGCTGTCCGAAGCCAGGAACGCGACCACATCCGCGATGTCCTCTGGCTGGGCGACCCGGCCCAGCGCGGCCTGACTGCCCACGTACTGCTGGGCTTCGGGATTGTTCTTCAGCCAGTCGGCGTTGATGTTGGTGTCCACCACGCCGGGAGCGACGGCGTTGACCGTGATGCCTCGCGGGCCGAGTTGCTGGGCCAGGGTGTGGGTCAGTGCGTCGATAGCGGCCTTGCTCATGGCGTAGGCCACCAGGTCCGGGTAGGCGATGTGGGTCACGCTGGAAGAGATGTTGACGACGCGCCCACCGTCACTCAGGCGGCCCAGGCCGTGCTTCAGGATCATGTAGGGCGCGCGGGTGTTCACCTGATGCTGGCGGTCGAAATCCTCGTCACTGAGGTGTTCGATCTCGCCACGGCGGGCGATGCCCGCCGTGTTGACCAGGACGGAGATGGGAAGGTCCGCCACCTGGGCCGCGTTAGCTGCGTGCTCGTAAGCCGCCCAGAACTCGGTGCCCGCATCAGGCCGGGACAGGTCGGTGTGAAACAGGAACGCCTGGCCGCCTGACTGCTCGATGTCCCGCTGGAGGGCCTGGGTGCTTTCCAGATCCGCCCCGTAGTGCAGAGCGACCAGGTGGTCACGGCTGAGGCGCCGGACGATGGCAGAGCCGATGCCGCCGCCTGCTCCGGTGATGAGGGCGATGGTAGAACGCTTATCCATATGGGTTCTCCTCAGACGCTTCCCCGCCCACTTTTTATAGATAATATAGATACTCTATGTCTATATTGGAGGGAGAGAAAGGTCACAGCTTGATGTGCGGCGGGAAAACCGATTCCCTTCCGCCTCGCCGAACCTAACATGCCAATTATGGATAGTCAACAGCCATGATAGAGTTTGGGGATGAAGCTCTCGCAGGGGGTCGAATGGTGTCTGCACGCCGTGGTGCTGCTTGGTCAGCTTCCGCAGGGCACCGTTCTTCCACGCACACTCATGGCACAGCATCATGGCCTCCCCGATGATTACCTGGCGAAGTATCTGAAGCAGTTGGTGAGGGCGGGCGTGCTGATGGCCTCAACGGGACCGCGAGGGGGATACCGACTGGCGCGGCCAGCCGAACGCATTACAGCCTGGGAAGTCATCGAGGCCATCGAGGGAGGCCAGTCCTTCTTTCACTGCCAGGAAATTCGGCAATGCGGTACTGGAGCGGCCCGCCCCGCGGAATGTACCGAACCCTGCGCCATCCACCAAATGATGCACTCGGCGTTTTTGACCTGGAAAGATCAGTTGTCGCAGACCACGGTAGCTGATCTCGTGCAGCAGGTTCCCGAGCATGTGCGTGAACGGAACCGACAGGGTTTACTGAACGCCTGATCGCCACTGGGACGGCCCTGGACTGTCCCAGTGGAAGGGTCCTTCAAAGGGGACAGCTCACAGGCATGATGAACACGAGCAAAAATAGCTCTCGATTCCTGGAGGTTCAAATGGGACAGCGCGCCGCCATCTACTGCCGGGTCTCCACGGGGGACCAATCCTGTGACCGCCAGGAACGGGACCTGCGGGCGTTTGCCGAGCGCGGCGGGTACGAGATCATGGGCGTGTTCAAGGAGACGGCTTCCGGCAGCAAGGACCAGCGGGCTCAGCGGGGTAAGGTGGTCGCGCTGGCGCGCGACCGTCACATCCAGGTGGTGCTCGTCACTGAGCTGACACGCTGGGGGCGCTCTACGACCGACCTGCTGCACAGCCTGCGGGAGCTGGAAGCGTGCGGCGTCTCGGTGATCGCGCAGACGGGCTTGCAGTTCGACCTCTCTTCCCCGCAGGGCAAACTGTTTGCTTCGCTGATGGCGGCCCTGGCGGAATTCGAGCGGGACCTGCTGCGGGAACGGGTGAAATCGGGGATCGCGGCGGCGCGGGAGCGCGGCGTGCAATTCGGTCGTCAGCCGGGGCAACGGGTCAAAGCCGAACGGTACACCGTGCGAGTGCTGCGGCTGCGCGCTGAGGGGCGGTCGTATCGGGAGATCGCCCGTGAACTGCGCCTGAGCAAGAACACCGTTATGGACATTGTGAAACGCGCTTCCCCGTCAGCGCCCGGGGAGGACGAGGCGGCTTAGCGTACTAAAGTTGCTGGATCTTGTCGTCACCCCAACCTGAACTCGCATGGCGGGCCGCGCAGACTCCTGCATTCTCTCCTACACAGGGAGGAGAGCGGCGCAGTCAGTTCAGACGGTTCCGCAACTGAGTAGGCCTTACTGATTTGGGCGTAAGTCTGAAGAAATCAAGAGACAGGGACTGTTTTGAGATAGTCCCCTCCTCCCTCATGCCCCCTGCACCAGCGGGTGAAACCCGCCCCCGCTGTAAAACGCCAGATGGTGCAGTCCCCGGCTGGCCGCTACATACAGCAGCCGCGAGTCGTACTCCGTGCCGGGGTCATAACTCTGCGGGTCGGCGTCCATCACCACACACCCGTCGAACTCCAGACCTTTCGCATACTGAACCGGAATGCTGACCAGCCCACCTTTATAGCGGTGCTGCGGTTCGGTAATCGCTTGCACGTCCAGGTCGAAGGGGGCCAGGGCGTCAGGCAGCCGCTGGGCGTCAATCGTCCTGCGGGTGACCAGGGCGATGTTGGCATATCCGGCGTCCTGCAGTGCCTGAACGTGCCCAGCTACGGTGTCCAGCTCCCCTTCCAGAAGCTGCACCGGGTCGCCCTCACGTCCGATGTGCTCGCTATGAATCACCTTCGAGTAGGTGGCCGCGATTCTAGCGCTGGCTTCTGAAATGGGCGCAGTCGAGCGGTAGGTCATGGGCAGGAAGCTCACGTCTGCCCCTCCCAGTGCTTGTTGCACCTCTTCCCAGTTGGCCGGGCCTTTGTAGCCGGCGAGGCCCTGTGAGAGGTCCCCCAGGGCGGTGAGCTGGCCGGGGCGGGTGGCCTGGGCGAGCAGGCGGTACAGCAGCGGTTGGAAGTCCTGGGCCTCGTCTAAGAGGATGTGGTCCCAGCGTTCCCCCAGGCCGTGCAGGATGCAGCGCAGCGCGAGGATGGCCGGGAGTTCGGTGACGTCCACCGAGGAGCCTTTGGGGAGGGGAATGGCGCTGAGGGGGTCGCTGAGGAGGGTACGGCGTAAGGGTTCTGCTACTTTGGCCCGTTCAAGCAGGGCCTCGTTGCCCAGCAGCCGGCGCGTCTCGCTGACGGGGAGCATTCGTCCGAAGAGGGACGTGACGACCCTGGAGATGTCTTTTTCGAGGGGGCGCAGGTCGGCTTCGCTGGCATTGGTGCGGCGCAGGATGAGTTCCCTTAGACCCGCTTCGAAGCGTTCTGTAGCCCCTGGCTGGCTCAGGGCGCCCTCAATCAGCTCCCAGAGGTCGGCCCTGGGGATGGGGCCGGTGCTTCCCCTTCCTGGCACGTCGAAGCTCGGCTCGGCCACCTTGTGCAGTCTTTCCCAGAGTTCCTGGCGGACATGCTCGTGGATGAGGTCGTAGATGCTGGCCCGGCCCAGGGCTTTGGCGCGTTTCCAGGCGCTAGCGCGGCGGGCGTTGTTCTGGTCGGCCAGCAGCAGGGTGAGGGTGCGGTCGGTGACCTGCATCTTTTCCAGGCCCAGGAAGGAGAGCATCCACTTCTCAGGGGTGGTGACGGTGACGCCCTAGAGTTCCAGGCCGGGCAGGACACGGGAGGCATACGCAGCGAGGATGTCGTTGGGCATCAGGGCGAGGATGCGGTCTGGGGCAGCCCGTACACTTTCCGGGCGGTCCGGGGCACAGAGCCAGGCGAGGCGGTGGAAGCCGACGGTGGTTTTCCCGGCACCGGCGCTGCCCTGGACGATCTGGAAGCGCTGCGGGTCGGCGGTCATGGCGTCATATTGAGCCGGTTGGAGGGTTTCAACGACATCCCTCATCCCAGCAGTGGCGTGTTCGGAGAGGCGTTTCAGGAGGACCTTGCGCCGGCCAGCCCCCTCTGAGCTGCCTTCTTGCTGGGCCTGTTCTCCTTTGTTCTCCCCGGTGTAGAGGTCGGTGATGTCCAGCAGGCGTTTGTTCTGCACGTCAAGCTGGCGCTTGTGGAGGACCGTGCCGGTATTGCCGGCGGCCTGCCACTGGAGCTGGTCGGTGTAGAAGAGGCCGCCGACGTCGCTGCGCCAGGAGGTGACACCGTACTTTGGGTTGCCGAAGGCATGTTTGCCGATGTAGAGGGTTCTTTCCTTGCCCCGGATGCGGACGGTCATGCGTCCGAAGTAGGGGGAGTGGACGTGGGGACTCAGGACGGCGGCGCGTTCCTCGGCGTCGTCGGCCATGACGAGGGAGGTGTGTTCGTCGGCTCCGCCGTGGCGCTCTCTATCCTCAAGAATTCGGATGCGGCGGATCATGGCCTGAATGGTGCTGCCCAGGCGTGCTTCTTCGGCGGGGAAGTCGGGGTGGGGGTGGGTCATTGCTTCATCCTGCCTGAACAGGGTGTCTGGCCGTGAGGCAAGCTGGTGGCCTGGGCCTGTTCTTCCGGGGTCATTGCTTGAGGGGCATGACGCCGGGGCAGAGGGTGCCGTACTGCTGTTCAGCGAGCTGGGTCGGCGCACCAGGGAAGTCGCTCCAGAACTCGCGGAACTGATGGAGGGGCACTTCGTATTTGCGGTATTCGGCGCCGCTCATTTTGGGGAGGCTGGTGTTGGGGAGGACCCAGAGGCGGTAGTCGTTCTTTTCTTTCGAGTACCAGAGCTTGAAGAAGGCGGCCGGGATGGTGACCTGGTCGTCTTTCAGTTTGCCGGTGTCGCCCAGGGTGCCGGTGAGGACGGTGAGGCCGCCCGGTTCTGCCGTTTCCCTGGCGCAGGCGCGGGTGGCGCTTTCCAGACCGGCCCAGGGGCCCTGATTGAGTTCCGGGTTCTGGGGGGCGACGTTGCTGAGCAGGAAGGACTGGCTCATGGCGGTGGGGGAGAATTTGAAGTCGGCGGCGGGGGCGAGGTGGCCGCGGTCGTATCCGGAGCCGGCGTAGTCGTTGAGGGTGGGGCGAAGTGTGGAGTGGAGGCGGTCGTCTTCGCGGAAGTCGTCGGTGCGTGAGGTGTTGCCTTCGAGCATGTTGGGGGTAAGTTGTTCGGCGGTGACGCGGGTGAGCTGGTCGAGTTCGGAGTAGCCGGCGGTGTAGTAGCCGTTGCACAGGGTGTTCAGGGGGTCGCCCTTGTAGCTGATGGGAAGGGGGTAGGCGAGCTTGAGGCAGCCGTCCTCGGTGGCGGGGGCGGCGGCTTGGTCTGTGCTGGTGCTGGCCGGGTCTGTGGTGGTGCCTGGGGCTGGGGTGATGGTGACGGTTTCGGTGGTGGTGGTGCTGGTGGTGACGGCCTGTTCGGTGGGAGGGGCAGAGCAGGCGGCGAGGAGGAGGGGTAGGGTGAGGGAGGTCAGCGTCCGTTTCATGCTTCCATCTTGCTGGGGGGGGCTGGTTTGCACGGCCGGTTGGCCGCCCTGAGCACCTTCTAGATCTCTTCCCTCTAATAATTTTAGAACTACACAACAATGGTTCACTTCCCCCGCATCGCTCTCTTTATCCACAGTGCGCAGAGGGGCCGGTATAGGGTACGGAGCTTCAGCTTTGTGCTGCTCCTGTCTCCATCAGCATGACAAAGGGGCTGGTTGGTTTAGCGGAAAAGCTTGGGCAGGAGCTGGAGCTGGTAAGGACAGAACAGAGGTTCAGGGTGGGGAGAGAGTAGAGAAGCTGGAGCTGAAGCTGAGGCAGGGAGCGGGTGGGATTGGAGTAAAGGGGTGGGGGAAAATGGAGAAGCTGAGGCGGGAAGGGAGTTGGGAAGGGCTGGTTTGTAATTCGGTGATTATTGATAGCGGCGTAAGTTGGCGTCCATAAGCTGACGGGGCAGGTGAATATAGCGGACCCGCTGCCAGGCGGTGACAAGCCTCTTTTTCAGCGCTCTGATGGAGTGGGCACAAAAGTTCCCCAACACATTGCGCTTGACGTAGGCCCACACCAGTTCGATGGGATTCAGTTCTGGTGCGTAGGGTGGTAGGAAGACCGGGGAGAGGCGTTCGTGGCTTGCCACGAACGCCTGAGTTACTTTCGCGTGATGAATTCTCGCGTTATCCAGCACCACGACGACGTTCCCCTGAACTTGGCGCAGGATGTGCCCAAAGAATCGGATGACCTCTCCACTGCGGATCGCTCCGGATGTTGTGTGCTGGAAGAATCGTCCATCTGAAGTGATCGCCCCAATCGTCGAAAGCTTCTCCCAGTTCGCTCTGAGCGTGACCAGGGGCGTCACGCCCCTGGGGGACCACGTTCGCCTTCGCACGCCTTTCAACGAGAATCCGACCTCATCCAGATAGATGATTGTGGCTCCCTCAGCGACCTTTTTTTTCCAACTCCGGGAGCACCTGTTCCCGCCAGGATGCAATCCGAAGTTCGCTCCGCTCAGCAGCCCGCCCATCTGGCATCTGTGGGCTGAACCCCAACTTTCGTAGGATTTTACGGACGTGATCATGGTGGTACCACACCTCGAAGTGCCGCCCGATCAGCTCTGCCACACGTTTTGTCGTCCAAGTTTCGTCAGGAAACCCATGCTGCAGAGCACCCTCCCGCAGGAGGGTGCGAAGCTGGTCGTGCTGAGACTCAGTCAGCCGAGCAGGACGACCAGAGCTGACCGTCGCTTGCAAGCTTCCCTTCGTTCTGAGCCGAGCACTCCAAGAAGTCACCGTGAGCACGGAGACGCCGAAGTGAGCAGCGATTTCGCGGTGTGTGTGGCTGCCTTGCTGCAGCCACTCGGTAGCAGCCAGACGCCGCTCCTCAAGTTGGGCACGAGAATATTGGTTCGGTTGCCATTCCACAATCCCTAGAGTTGAGCAGCGCATACTTACGCCGGTACCAATAGAACTACCAATATCGGTCATACTCGGCTCCCCGAATTTTGAATTCGGCCTCAAGCGCATTGATCAGTGCTTTGGCATAAGACTCAATTTCTGATTGCGGTCTATCAAAGTTGCCTTGGGCGTCCATGACAACACGCTTGTCGGACCTAAAATAGATAGGATGACATTCTCCCAACCAGCGGTTGCCTTCAAGGTGCATCAAGCCGACAACTACACCTACAGCGCGCTCTTGTCCGGGGAAATGCTTGCGATGGCTAGCGACCTCTTTATACACCTCATCGTAGGATTCATCGCCAAATTTATATAACTGCCAAGCGGCTACAGCTTCCATAAGCTCTCGGTAACGCGGAAGCAGATCGGAGTACTCAAGCGCTGGATTGGTGTTACCAATATCTCGGTGCATAGGATGACAGAGCTCAAGTTGGATCAATCGAAGGAGGGCTGCTTCCAATCGCCACCGTCCTTCTGGAGTCGTGCGAAACCCACCCAGCCCAGTGGCATGTAGTTCAAAGCGGCCAACTAGGCCTTGCTGTACATGGCCCTCTAGGGGCTGCATAAGATCAACGAGGTGCATATCTCTAAAAGTATACAACTTTTAAGATGACAGCAAAACAGATGGAGGTCGGATTGTTAACTCATGCAATTGGACAATCCAGGACAGGAAAGGCGGTTTCTACTTCGCCGCAAGGAAATAGGGAAGAGGGTAAGACGAATTCGAGAGGAACGGGGCTGGACTCAGGACACTCTTGCTCATATCAGTGGCCTGAATCGTTCATACCCATATCGCATTGAAGAAGGCTTAGTCGATGTGCGGTTGAGTACCCTACTCAAGATTTCAGAGGCTTTAGAAATTGATGTGGTAGCGCTACTCAACGACGATACTTAAACCGTTGCCGTCAAACGCCACCGCCTTGATCAGATGCGGATGCCGGGACTAGAGGTCATCCGGAAATGCAGTAACCGTCTGAATTGAGTGGTTCTTCAATGCTGACCCCGGCAATTTTTTAAGCTGCGTTACCAGAGAACTGGAGTTTTTAAGATTTTCCGGATGGCTTCTAAGCTGTAGCCAGGTGACACAGGTACAAATAATGGCTATATCAAAGTGATTTATTGACAGTAGGTCAGGGCACCCTGCCTATCAGAACGTTCACATTGTTAGAAACTAGAGAGCCAAACATGGCATCTAAACCTACTTGGGCAAGGGATTTGGTTGTCTTTTTCGCTCGGAAGCGCGCCCTCTGAGCCATAGTGAAGTTGACCCGGTAACATGTTCTCGATGCTGTACATCAGAGAACTCAGAGCAACAGAGGCTGTCCGGAAAATCGTGGAGGTGCGCCCCCATCTCCACGATTTTATGCGAGCAGACTGGCACAGCTCCGTAGAAAAGCGAGTAAACGCAGACTCGCTCGGACCTCATATCCATTTTCCGGATGACCTCTATATCTCTTCCCTAATTTACCTTAGGGAAGAGATATAAGTCTTCACGGCACTCTGTTACTCGTAAACGCTGGCCAGCACGGCATAGAAATAACTTCCTCACAGAATCGCCGTGAAGGGGCCTCCAAAGCGAGTT
Organism: Deinococcus proteolyticus MRP; assembly: GCF_000190555.1. Lineage (GTDB taxonomy): Bacteria > Deinococcota > Deinococci > Deinococcales > Deinococcaceae > Deinococcus > Deinococcus proteolyticus. The sequence goes on along the minus strand of NC_015163.1, from coordinate 20,170 downwards.
GAGGGGTAACGTACCCCCCACTGCGGCCTGAGCTTCTCCGAGATAGTAAGAATGTGAACATTTCAGGGCAGTTCAGTCTTCTTTCCGATGTCCTGCAGGTGCCGGCGCATCCGTCCACTCAGCTTTTTCAGCGAGGGGCCACCTCAGTGAGTCGCGCGACCAACTTGCTCACATCCGAAGGCAGTATCAGCACGGTGAAGCCGGCCATGTTTGGGGGCAGAACGCGCGCGGGCACAGCTGTCCAGGCGTCGGTACTGCCGCCTAGTATTTCCAAAGTGACAGCGCCAGAAAGAGAGAAGCTCAATCATTCAACGGTAAGACAGATTTTGACGTCTGTAACACCTGTTTCCGGGAAAATTGGGCGAAGTGCCACCGTCTCCCCCTGCAAATTGGGCGAAGTGCCACCGGTGACCGCTTGAATGACAATGTAATTTCGGGGGGCAATTTACGAGGCCACAAGACCAGCAGCTGCCACTGCCTGGCCTCCACTTGTCCATACTGCTGAGCTTGCGTACCGCTGTTCGGCCATATCAGTGTTTCCGTTCGGGATGCATATTCCCTGAGTGAATGAGCTTCTTAGGAGAAAGGGAAAAAAGATCAATCAATTCAGAGAAGTAGGCAAAACCTTGTCCAGGACAACGAAAATTCCAAAAGGGAACAAAGTGCCACCGTGAAATGTGCCACCGTGAAAATTCAAAAAGGAACAGAGTGTCACCGTGAAATGCCGAGTCTTTCATAGGCGGAAGCTGCATATTGCCTGTCTCGGAGATCCTCCGGGCATCGACGGGAACAAAGTGCCACCGTTCGAACCAAAAAAGGGAACAAAGTGCCACCGGTAACCCAGTGGGGAACAAGATAGTGAGACACTCGCTTCGGGTAGATTTCATCTGCTGACTACTCCGGCAGCAGCCTGGCAGAAAGGCCATGCGAACTTCTTGTGGGTTCAGAACTGCGCTCCACCAGCGGTAAGCTTCTGGAAGTCCTTGAAAGCTGGGCACTCCGTTTCTGTCACGTTGTCCATATTGGTGACGGTCAGCCACTGAGCGTAGGTGCCGCGGTTCAGGTCATGGGCGGTTCACACCTCCATATGCCGCCCTACCCCATATGTTTCTGCGTTCCAGACAGCGTTTTCTTAAATCTGTCAGGTACTGAAGACACAACCACAGACCCGCGGTACTCCCTGACGTTGTCCCAGGCTATAAGTTGAGAAGGTCAAGCGCATGCATGTGGCGGCCCGTTCAGCAGCCCGCCTTGGTGTCACGACATTCTCTGTCGAGTCTGAAGCCACGACAGGGCAGCTTCGATGACCGCGAATTGGACCTGTTGTCCCAGAAGAAAATCCGGACCCGTCACCGTCTCGTCCGGGAACTCGGTAATCAGTTCAATCTGGCAGCTCAGGTTCGCTCGCTCGGAAAACGTGCAGGGTGTTCCGTGAAGCATCCGGTACGGCCTCTCGCTGCTGTGGGCTGCGAACACCTCACATTGATCGCGGTTGAAGGTCATCAGCGCTTCATTCTCTGACAGCCGCACGGTCACGTAATCGGCCAGATCCTCGGCAAGTCGCTGCGCTTCAGGCTGCGCACGCAAGATGAGGAAAAAGCCTTTGGGCAGTGTCCAGGCCTCGAAGCCTCGGGGGATATAGCCGTTCATGGGGCGGGTCCATTCGTGGGCGGGATAGCCGTGCAGGTTCACGTGGACCTGTGGCCCGTGGCACTGCATGGCTTCCCGCCTTCCACCCTTCTCATACCAGGGTGAGAACTGGCGGTACTCCAGGTCGTCTCCGAGGGCGGTGTACCTTGCGGCGTGGTGCATATGCTCCGGATGCTGGGCCTCTCTGAGAAACTCGAACAGGGCGTAGCCGTCCGGATTCTCCTGCGGGATGACCGTAAGTAAGGACCGGTCACCGATTTCGTCCAGGGCACGTAAAGCCGCGACGACCCCGGTAGATTCGTTGGCATGCTGGCCGGCCGTGACCAGCATGCCGCTCCCGCTTCCATCAGTTTGACCGAACGTCATGACCACACGGCCCTGAACGCTCCTGGTCTCTGTTTCCTGCCCACGGGCGAGAACCGTCTGCCACCCCACGATCTCATCCGACGAGAGAGGCCGTTCCAGACTGGCCAGAGCCGGCAACTCCGTGCAGGCTTGAATTGGAGAAGTCTGTGCATCTCGGAGCGTGATTTCAAGAATCACCTCGTCATCTGACGTCACCAGGGGAACGATCTGGCCGGTCTGCAACATGCGCTGCCCTGGTACCGCAGCCCGCGTCAGGAAAAATTCCTGGGTCCCGAAGTAAAACTCCTCACTCAGCGCTTCGCCGAGATCCAGCGCCTCGTGCCTGTAGTTCAGCGATTCACGCTCGAAAGGGAAGCGAGCGGTCACCTGAAGGGCACTGAAATAGGGGGCAGCCTCGGGCCACTCGTGCTCGGCAAGCCAACCGAGATACGCCTCCCACAGCTGCTCGGAAGCAGTCGGGAAATCCAGAACCTGGTCGTCGACAACCAGCCGCCCGGTCATCCTCTGTACACGTTCCCCTGTGACGGACGTCGCCGCACGTACGGGAACAGGAATTTCGGTCACCGAACCGTCCACCGTCAGGCAGTAGAGCGGTTCATCCATCGGTAGGGGTTGGCTGGTGAATACCGCGCCCTTATTACGGAGCCATCCGGCCAGGGGATAGGCTTCCAGCAAGAACCGCTCCGGGTGAGCGTCCTCCAATACGGGATACTGAAGATCGACCGTTTGCGGTGCCCGACTCTCCCAGGTAGGAAGCTGGCCAACCAGCCTACTGACCAGAGGCTTGTAGCAGCTGAGGACCTCGATATCGCAAGCAGGCCAGCGCTCCTGCAGCTCTTGCTGCAGTCTCAGACGTGCGGTAGCTCCCTCAGAGATCCAGACACGCAAGCGGCGTGGGGGCTGGGAAATGTTCTTACGCAACAGGTGACGGACGATGGCCGTCTCCGTTCGTCCTTGCCATGTCCAGCTGCCGGCCTGTTCCGAAGCGGCAGCGGCATCCTCTCTCTGTGGGGTCATGATGACATGATAATCGCCCAACAGGAGTACCTTTCAAATCTCAATTGACGGGAGCCTCCGCATGGCTGCCGGATAGGTTATACTCACCCTCCCCTAACGAACGATCTCTCTTTGGAGGATGCCACATGACCCCACGTACCGGAATCTCGCTGACCCTTCTTCTCCTATTGTCGGCCTGCGCCGCACCGCAGGAGGCCACGTCCTCCGCGACCACTGGAGCCGCGAGCAGCAGTGCTGCTTCCGCAGCGGCCACGTCTGCTGGAACCACCAACGCCTCAGGAAGTGCTGCCGCGCCGGCTGCAACTTCCGGTTCTCAAGCTGGCAGCGACACTCTGGTACTTATGGAGGCGGCAGATATTCCGACGCTCGACCCTGGGGCCGTGTTCGACGGTGTCAGCAGCCGTCTGGTTCAGAACACCTATGAAACGCTGGTCGCTTACCCTGCCGGTTCACTGACCGATTACGAGCCGCTTTTGGCGGAAAGCTGGACCGTATCAGACGACGGCAAACAGTACCGCTTCAAGCTGCGCCCCGAGGTCAAGTTCCATTCGGGAAATCCTTTCAGCTGCGCTGACGTGGAATACACCTTCGAACGCAACCTGGTCACCAACTTGCCGAGCAGCGGCGCTTGGTACATCTCCGAGCCGCTGCTGGGGACCCGTGACAATGCCGAGGCGGATCCCTCCATCACCTGGGAACGCATCGACAAGGCGGTGGAATGTGAAGGGAACGAGCTGGTTCTCAACCTGGCCCGACCTGAGCCGTATCTGCTGGCCCGCCTGACCTATCCGGGCCAGGCCATCGTAGACAAGCAGTATGCGGCCAGCCTGGGTGAATGGGACGGGACGGAGGCGACTTGGAAAGACTGGGTGGGTAAGGATCTCTCAGAGAGTGCCCTCAATGGAAAGTACAGCGGCACCGGACCCTACCGCATCGTGAACTCGGAAAACGACACCCTGACCTTCGCATCGTTCGCGGATTACTGGGGCGGCGAGCCTGCCATCAAAAACGTCGTGCGCCGCAAGGTGCCCGAACAGGCCAGCCGTATCGAAGCTCTGCTCAAAGGTGATACCGACATCGCCGAAGTGGGATCGCGCGAAGTCATCGAAACGCAGCTGGCCAATCAACCTGGAATTCAGGTGGTAGACGACCTGCCGAATCTGGTGTCCTACGCACTGGCGATGAATCAGGACACTTCAAAGAGCCAGAACACGGGCAGCGGCACCTGGGGGGACGGCGTACCGGCCAATTTCTTCGCCGACCGCGATATGCGGCTGTGCTTTACCAAAGCGTTCGATTACGACACCTATATTGAGCAGATTTTCCTGGGTAAAGCGGAGCGCCGCAATACCTTGATGCCTCCGCAACTGGCTGGGTATGACCAGAATCTGGCCAACCCGAGTCTCAATCTGGATGAGGCCACCGAGCACTGTAAAGCTGCTCACGGCGGTGAAGCGTGGGAAAAAGGCTTTACTCTGAACGTGGCCTACCGTGAAGGCACGCCCCAGATTCAGGCTGCCGTCGAGATTCTCAAGAACAACATCGAGGCCATGAATCCCAAGTTCAAGGTCAACCCGGTAGAGAAGCAGTGGAGCGAGTTGATCAGCGCTGCCAATATCGAACCTATGGCTTACGCGAGCTGGGGCTCAGGTTATGCCGACCCAGACAACTATTTCCGCCCCTTCTACCACAGCCAGGGCTACCACGGCCTCAAGAGCCATATGAACGACAAGCAGCTCGACCAGTGGATCGATGAAGCGCGCCTGGTGACGGGCACGAACCCTGAACAGGCCGCAGCCCTCTACGGTCAGGTGGCGAAGCGTGCCGCCGACGAAGGGTACTACATCGTGCTGCCTATCGGCGTAGGGATCCAAGCTTACCGTGACAACCTTCAGGGCGTCGGCGCCAATGACTACAACGTGATTTCCGGTCTGTTCTGGAAGCGGCTGAGCAAAGGAGGCACGCAGTAACGACCCTGGAGTAGGTTCGCCCCGTCCATGTCAGCAGTCCTCACGCCGAAGAGGGAGCATGGTGGATCCTGCGCCTTAGGGGGGAGCCACAATTTTTCCTGCTGGCCTCTGCGATGCTGGCCAAGTCGGGGGCAGTTACCGTCTATACCGGGACCGGCTCCCTCCGGAATGTCTTGGAGTGAGCCGCTCAGAAACCGACAACTGCTGACAGCAAACGTCGCATCGCCGCACTGTTCCAGCCAGGGAGAAAGTGAAACTGTCAGATTACAAGCTTCGCCACCTGGGAGCGACCAGGGAAAAAGACGGCTGCTCCTGACAATCCCATCCCAGCCGCGCAATTTGACCGCATCCGCCGGCCCGTTTAGGGTACGCTGAACCTGACGTGGCAGAATTCATCGTGACCGAGGCGTTCGGCGGCGCCGGCGAAGAGGGAGAGATCAAGGTCTTTGAGGCTGTAAAAGCCGCCTATGCCGGTGAAGAGGCCTTAGGCTTCTGGAAGTATCCGCTGGTGACCAAAGTGACCGTTCGGGAGCCGGACATCCTGATCGCCGACCCGGAACTCGGGATCATCGTCATCGAAGTCAAAAGCCTGCCGCTGGACATGATCGGCGCTGTGACCGGTTACCGCTGGGAGCTCACCCGTCCCTACTACGGCAAGCAGCAACTCAACCCCTATGAGCAGGCGCGCAGGCAGGCTCAGGCCCTCGGGGAACTGGCCGTCCGCAAATCGGGCCTGACGCAACTGGCCACCCGCGCTACCGTGGCGGTACCGCTGATCACCCGTGAGGCGTGGGACAACCGGTTCGGTGCCCTGCTGAGCGACGTGCCGATGCTGTTCGCCGACCAGATGACGCCGGCCCGCCTGCGCCGCGCCCTGGAGATGACGCCCCCGGTACGCTACGGCGAACCTCTCGGGGACGAAGACTGGCTGAGCCTGCGCCGGGCGCTGGGCACCAGCGGCAGTGTCCCGAAGCGCCAGGTGCGCTACCTGCAGGCTCCACTGGAATCCCGGCGCAAGATCGACCTGATTGCCCGCACCGCCCGGCACCTGCACGCGTTCGACCTCCAGCAGGAGCTCATCGCCAAAACCATTCCCCCAGGCCCGCAGCGGATCCGCGGCATCGCCGGCAGCGGCAAGACCGTCCTGCTGGCGCAGAAAGCGGCCAACATGCACCTGCGGCACCCGGACTGGAACATCGCCCTGGTCTTCTTCTCGCGGTCGCTCTACGATCAAATCAAGTTCCAGGTCAACCACTGGCTCAAACAGGCGACCAACGGCGAGGTGACCTTGGAGACCGCCCAGCACCGCCTGCGGATTCTCCATGCCTGGGGTTCGAAAGACCAGCCGGGCTTCTACCGCACCCTGGCCACGCAGATCGGGGCCGAGCCGCTGACGGTGGCCAACACTCCTGACGCCTCCCCCACCGCAAAGCTGCTGTTCGCCTGTAAGGCCCTCTTGGACGACGCCAAGGCGACCGGACGGTCGCTGCAGATCTTCGACGCCGTCTTGATTGATGAAGGGCAGGATCTGGTCCACGAGGAGGCGGCCCTTTCCTTCGAGGAAAAGCAGGCCTTCTACTGGATGGCCTATCAGTCGCTGCGCCCGGTGGCCCGGGACGCTCTGCTCGACACGGGCGAACCGGAAGCGCGCCGGCTGATCTGGGCTTATGACGAGGCCCAGTCGCTCAATACCCTGACCATTCCCACCACCCGCGCCCTGTTCGGAGAGGCCGGAGCGCAGGTCTTCGGAGCAGGCGTCACCTACAAAGGCGGCATCAAGAAGTCCGAAATCATGAACCGCTGCTACCGGACGCCCGGTCCAGTGCTGCTGGCCGCCCACGCCCTGGGGATGGGCCTGCTCCGGGAAGAGGGCATGCTGGCTGGCCTGACCAACAAGAAGGACTGGACCGCCATCGGCTACGAGGTGGAAGGCAGGTTCCTGAGCGGCAGCCAGGTCACCCTGACCCGCTCCCCGGCCAACTCCCCCAATCCGCTGGCGCAGTTCACCGACGAGCCGCTGGTGACGTTCGAGCACTACCCGGACCGGCGTGCTGAGCTGAAGGCGCTGATGCATTCCATCCAGCGCGACCTGTCAGAGGGCGGCCTACAACCCAGCCGCCACCTGCTGGTGGTGGTCCCGGGACTGGAGTGGCAGCCGTATAACCTGCAGCGGGAAGTCTTCCAGACCCTACGGGCAGCCGGCATCAGCGTCTACCTGCCGGGCAACAAGGATGTCAACGTCCCGAAGCAGAAGTGGCCGAATACCGACCCGAACGGCTTCTGGCGGGACGGGGCGGTGACGGTCAGCCCGGTGACGCAGGCCAAGGGAAACGAGGCCGACGTGGTGTATGTGGTGGGCCTGGATCACATTGCAGCCCAGGAGGACAGCATCAAGCTACGCAACCAGCTGTTCGTCGGGATCAGCCGCAGCCGGGGCTGGGTGCATTTGAGCGGCTGCGGGATGCAGGGCAAAACCCTGACCGCGGAGATTGAGCGGGTGATTGCGGCTGGGGACACCCTGAACTTCACCTACCGTCAGCCGAAACGGCAGCTGGATGACGTTGAATAGAGGTGCAGGAGGCCACAGGAGGAGCGAAGGTGATGCATTCACAGCAATCTTCGGAACCGCTGTCAAACAGTCTCAGCCAATGACTGGCCGCAGGTCGACGTGTACTACCGCCTGGTAGTGGTACGCGAAATCCTTCCACATCGGCCCCACTTTTTAGGAGGGTGGGGCACACTGGAGGGAAGATATGGGAAAACAACGCAAAACCTGGTCACCTGAGGTCAAGGAGCAGATTGTTCTGGCAGTCCTGAGCGGGGAACAGACCATTGCAGAAGCTGCTCGTGAATACGAGGTCAGCGAGAGTTTGATTCACACCTGGCGTGCCCAGTTTCTGGAAGCGGGACGCGCCCGCCTCCAGGGAGCCAGGCCAGATGCAGCTCAAAAGAAGCTGGAGAAAGAAGTCGAACAGCTCAAGGCCATCATTGCGGATAAGGAGTTGTCGCTCTATATCGCAAAAAAAATCCGGGGTCTCTGAGCGTAGCTGGACTCCTGGCGTGCTACCAGGAGTTGCTTGAAGACCACCCGAAGCTGAGTCTCAGCAAGTTTGCCAGCGAGGTAGAGCGCCCTTATCACGTCCTGCGCGATGCCCGGCAGAACGCAGAGCGTTCTGCACAGCGGACGGAACGATGTCAGCACGTTCTGGAAGCAGTGCGGCTGAGAGCCTTGGAAGAGCCACTCAGCGGCTACCGTCTGATTTATCAGGCCCTACAAGATGTTCTGCGGCCTGCTCCGGGCCTCCATACTGTCCGTCGCTGCATGGTGGAGTTGAAGGTGCAGCGTCCAGTTCCCAGAAAGAAACGCCGTCCAGCAGTGAACCCTACGCCCGTCGTTCTCTGGCCAGCGGGCCGCCGGATTCAGATAGATGCCACGCGGCTCCGCCTGCCAGATGGAATCTGTTGGGCATATCTCGTCTTGGATGTAGAAAGCCGCGCACTGCTTCACATTGAGGTGGTCCGGCAGCTCTCGGCCAGCAGCGCGGTGACCGCGCTGCAACGAGGAGTCCATGTACTGCACCATCTCGGCATCCATGACCCGCTCCTGGTCATGACTGATGGTGGCTCAGATTTTACGTCTGGCGCATTCCAGGCGGCCTGTCAGGAGCTGGGCAACTGGGTACGGGCCAAGGTCTCGCAGAAGGGAGGAATGGGCATCCTGGAAAGGCTCAACCGGACCTTCAAATATGATGGGGTCTTCCGGGAAGAATTGACTGACATTGCCCAGCTTCGTGCGTTCAGCACGAAGTTCAGAGACTGGTACAACTCTGGAAGGAGACATTCCAGCCTGGGGTACGCCTATCCCTGGGTTAAACTGCTTGCAGCTACGGAATCTTCGAACGTAGCCTGAAGGATTTTCCGTACCACTACCCCGGCAAGGCTTGCTCACCCAGTTGCACCACCGCCCAAGTGAGATGTTCGCGCACGGAGAAGTCCGGTTCAGTGCCCAGTCTCTCCACCAGTTCTGAAAGTACAGCAGTGTCCGCAGGAGTGACGGACAGGGCGGCCAGCGTACGTTGGATACGGCTGGGATGGCGGAGGCGCTCACTAAGGGCGATGACTTCGGCCACTTCTTCCCACCCGCTGGCTGCGGCCTCTTTCAAGTTACGTAAACGGGCCAGCAGCCGGGTGTGCTCTGCCTGGCGCTCCTCAATCATGGCAATTTGCCGTTCAATGACCCCCTGAGGCTGGAACTCGGGATGATCAAGTGCCTGCCGGATCTCTTCCAGACTCAGGCCAAGGGATTTGAGTCCCTGAATATGCAGGAGACGGTAAAGGTCACCCTCACTGTAAAGCCGGTAATCCGCTTCAGTTCTGTGTTCTGGAGTGAGAAGGCCCAGCTCGTCATAATGCCGTAGTGTGCGTGTGGTCAGCCCGGTGCGCTGGGCCAGCTCACCGATTTTAAGTTGCATGATGTGGCCTCCTGCAATTGAGGCTAAACCTTGACGCTACGGGAAGGTCAAGCGGTCTGGTGTCCTAGGTCTGCAACAGCCGGATTAATCACCATTGGCTACTCTGCTGAAAGGAGAGGTCAAGGGTACGTCAGGTGGATGTCCACGCCGACTCTCACTCAGCATCCTCAGGCAAACTACTCCAGTACGGCTGTCGTCTTGAAGCGCTTGGCCGTGATCCAAAGGACAAGAGTGGCCGCCAGACCCGACAGGAGTAAGCTCCCTGCCAGCAGAGGCCAGAGAAATTGACTGGCTGTAACGACCGCTGGCAGCAGAAGAATGGCTGGACCCAAGGCCAGGAGCCGGGCAGGTCCTCCATTGACTCCAGCGCTGGCATCCAGACTGGCGGGGTAAAGCAGTGAGGCGCAGACCATAACCGAGGTGGACCAGAAGGTCATGCTGAGCGGGAGAGCAGCGAGAATCCAGAGGAGGCTGGTGGAAAGCTCCAAATGAAGTGGAAGCACACCGTCAAGTAGTGCCCAGGTCACGGCCAGAGCCGTGCCACACAGCCCCCAGCAAAGGAGCGTGAGCAAGATGGCAGCCCCTAGGTAGGCCCGGAAGATTCTTGCTCTGCCTAATGGGGTGGTCAGCAGTGTCTCCAGAATGCCGCCTCTGACATCTTCACTCACGATGCTGGGGGTGATGACGGTCGCCAGCAGGGCACAGAGCAGGGAGAGCAGCACCGGACTCATGGCGACCATGAAGGTGTTGACCTCCAGCAGTTGACCCTGAGCAGTCACGTTCGCCAAACCCATCACGGCTGCTGGGAGTTCATCAGGCACTCCATTCACTCCCCCCCGAACCAGCAGGGTGCCGCCTCCGAGAACGAGGCCAGCCAGGAGAGAGAGCCAGGAGACGCTTTTGCCCTGTTGCCACCAGGCTCGCAGGGTCATCAGAAGGGTGAGGTGAGTTGGTAAGGTCATGAAGCCTCCAGCCAGAGCAGCAGCTCTATTTCCGGCTCGGCCAGTTCGCTGATGTCGAGAAGACGGACACCCCGGCCCTGAACCAGCAGGAAACTACTGGTCATCTCCAAAGCTTCCGGCAGGCTGTGGGTCGAGTAAATGAGGGGGCATTCGGCAGACCATTCCTGCATCTTCTGACGGATGTAACGCGCCTGCACGGGGTCCAGACCGGTCAGTGGCTCATCCAGCAGAAGAACATCTGGCCTGACCAGACTGAGCCGGGCAAGATCGGCGCGCTGCCTCTGACCCCGGCTGAGCTGCCGGACACGCTTGGGCAGGAGATGCTGAAGGTCGAATTGCTCAGTGAGGGTTTCCAGCGGCTGCGGCTGAGCGTATAAGCGGCTGATGTGCTGCCAGAATTTCAGATTCTGTTCAACGGTCAATCCTTCGCTGAGCGCTGCGCGGTGGCCCAGATACCCGATTCTGCCCGGCTGCCCAAGCTGGACTTTGCCCGAAAGCGGAGGCAGGATGCCCGCGATGGTACGCATCAGGGTGGTCTTGCCTGCACCGTTTCTGCCCAGCAGGACGTGGATACCGGCCTTTAGATGCAGTGAGACCGGTCCAAGGATGGGCTGCTGGTACCCCAACACCAGATTTTCCAGCGTGACTCCAGCGCTCACGCCTCTGCCTCAGGTTCGGGCAGCAGCGGAACAGGCAACACAATGGTCGCCACCACCCGTTTCTGGCGCTTAGGAGCTGGTCCCTGTCCCATCAGGGCTTGCAAGGAGGTTTGCCAGGTGGTCATCAGTTCCTGGTACTGCTCGGCTGAGGCGTAAACAGCGACTTGGGCGAAGGTCAGGCCATCTTCCAGGGGGCTAATTCGTTCCTGCTGAAGGTACCGCCCCAGATCTGCACTGAGGCCAGCGCTGAACAGGCCGAAGGCAGCTTGCAGCTCTTCTGCAGACATGGCCGCTACGGTCTGAGCGTCTAGCTGAGCCAGTTCCAGAGCCAGTCGGTAGGTTCTTTCGGCTGTTCCCCGCACTTTCTCTTCACGTACCACTTCAAGCAGTTTGCTGCCGGTCAACTCCGCCATATGACGGTAGAGCGTGGCAACGGGAATATCGGGAAGCCGTTCCCGCAACTGCGTGGTGGTGAGTTCTGCTTCGCTGAGCAGGGTTTGGATAATCCGCATTCGGACGGGATGGAGCAGGAAGTCAGCTTGACTCATAGCCACATTATTATCATTATCAAAAATGATAATCAAGTTGAGATGACCGATGGTATTGGCCGCTCGCAGGAGAGAGCCTGAAACCAGAAATGTGCTGGTAGGGCCTTCTGTGAAGCCTCTTTTGAGCGTCTGAGATGGGGTAGCGCTGAGCCTACTCAGGCCCAGAGACATCTGAGATTCATACTGCCCGGGTAGGAGAGGTAGTCCTCCATGCGAAGACCACCCCTACAGGCTGCTACTGAAGAATCAGAACTCTACCCTTTAAGGCACCCGCATCCACCCTGAGCCATTGACGATGTCGCGCCAGGGGAGATACGTGGCTTCAGCAGCACTGATTCCTGTGCGCCTCAGAAAGTCCTTGACGATGTGGTATCCCAGCGCATAACCCGCGTACGGTGGCACTCCAACGTGGGGTACGGCGAAGGCACCGAACTCCTCAGGGGGTAGATCACCGAAGATATACCCACGGACCTGCGTAAAGTCATTGTCGAGAAGCAACTCTTCGTAGCGTGGGGCGAGTTGCCGTAGTGTTTCTTCCTGCAAGTCCGTCGTCCAGGGTCCCAGACTGCTTTCTCCATGTAGCTCTGCGGCGAACGTCTCTCCCAAGCCCTCTGCAACAAGATAAGCTCCGAGGGTCATAGGAAAGGTCCAGTCCGGCTGCTGAAACCGGATGTTGTGGTTGAATTCGTGCGCCGTAATGGCAGGTAATTTCAACCAGTTCTCATTGCGGGGCCAGATATATAGACCCACCCAGCCCGGGGTATTACCCATGCCCACGTAACCTTCTTTCATTGGTCCGTCCGGGTCCATCAGAGCCAGGGTCAGGGTGATATCCGGGCTGAGGCCTTCGTGGGCGTCCGGATGGAGGGCGTCCATAGCTTCTGCCAGCACCCGTCGGTTAACCTCGAACACTTGCGCACGTTCCAGCTGCTCCAAAGCACGTAAACCACGCTCAGCTCCCAATTCAGGACGGTACAGGTGGATAAGTCGAGCAGCACTCAGGCTGGGATCACTCGGGTCATGAGGCATATAGGCCAGCATGGGTTCCCAAGTTGGCCGCATAGGCTCCATTACCAGCATTCTGAACAACTCGTCTTGCTGCTCTGCTGGAGCAAGCAGTACCTGACGTAGTGCGGGCAAGGTGTTGACTTCAATGATCTTCATTTCTACCTCCAATAGGGGCAATTCTGCCCCCTGACAGTGACCATAGAAGCTACAACCGTTATAGAGTCAAGCCGTGGACAGCCTGCTCTCAATTGGTGACCTGGCCAGGCAAGCGGGAGTTAGTGTACTCACGGTCTGCAAGCAGACCGTCGATGTGGACCTGTGGACAGTGACGCAGAAAATCAGCCATCAGCTCCTTACGTATTCGCTGATCGCTGCTTCCCCCGTGCGGGAGAAAACGCCACATCAGCGGCAAACTGAACCCTTCCCATACCGCAGACAGCATCAGGATGTTGACGTCCCTCTTGCCCAGTTTCCAGTTCGTCCGGTCCAGGATGAGCGTCAGCTCATCCGTACCCAGCACGTGAAGCGCAAACTTCAGATACATCTCCTCTGGAATCAAAAACTGAACAAAGCGCAGAAGGCGTTGATACCGCATTTCTCGACTACCTGGCAAAGTGATCGTAGCTTTCAGATTGTTCAGCACCACGCTGCGCTGCTGGATGATCGCCAGAATCAACGCGACCAGGACGGTGAACCGTCGCTGGTCAATACGGAAAAAGGGACGCAAGGCAGTGAAGAGGCTATCTTGGGGGGGCTGGTTCAGGTGGTTCATCGCAGATACACCTTATGAACCAGCTCTTTTTGTGTCTACAGAATTTGTGTCTCAGACGGGATTGCCGGAGTTTTGAGGGGTAGTCAGCGAAAAAAGACCTGAGAGGGATGGGCCTCAGAGAAGGTCCTCACTGCCCCCCACCTGCTGGGCCTGTTCCCCGCTGGGCCTGCTTCCCCACAGGACAGCCTCGTCACTCTGACCGGCCCCTCAGAAGCCTGCCAGTCTCCCGGCAAACCTCTGGCCTGACCAGGGAGGCGTAAAAGAATCTGGACCCCCTTCCTGGCGATTCTGGAGGCCGCACGGGGCATGTGACCTGCAGGAATCAGGACAGTCTCTTCACCCCTGGGCAGAGAAAGGGCACCAACCGTCCTCCCGGCAGCAGCGGAAACCAGCCTCCAGGCCACGCTCTGCGGGCGTCTTTTCACGTCTCAGACAGGCTGGTGTGACCTTTCGGGAGTTGCTGAACCGGGCCAGTCAGCCGGCCCGCTCCCTTCCCGGTGCCCGAAGGTCTGGCCACCACCCCAGGCATTCTGTTCTGGGCAGAACGGCGAGACAAGGAACGCTGAACGGGGGGTCACTCCCTGCAAACCGACCAGACCCGCAGGCACACTGGACCTATGACCACCCTGATCACGAACCGAGGCGGACACCCTGAGAAACGGTTCTCGCTGGAACGCTCGCTGGACCCCTGGCACGCCTGGGTGCGGGCCATGATGCTGCTCGCCCTGCTGCTGCCCCTGCCGGCCGCCGTGTCCTGGCTGAGCGTGCAGGGCCTCGCTACGGCAGGGCTGTCCAGCCTCGGCGGCCTGCTGCTGTTCACGCTGCTGTTGCTGACCACCTGGGCGGCCCTCAGCACGCCCCTGGTGCTGCTGGTCAGCGTGATCAGCCTCACCCTCACGGCCCGCTGGGATCAGGTGTCCCAGCGGCAGGACCTCGCTTTCCCGGACCTGCTCTCTCACGGCGTCATAGGCGCAGCCCTGCTGATTCCTGCTGTGGCTGTCCTCTGGATCGAGCTGGACATCGCTGGCCTCAACCCTCACTTCAGCCTGCTCGCCCTGGGCCTGCTGCTGCCGCTGGGCTGGAACCTGTGGCACAACCCACTGAGGGATGACCCGGAGTTCGGCTGGCGAAGGGGAAATGGACCGCAAGATGAGAGCGAGCAGCAGGAGGCAGAAGCGTGACGGCCGCCCTCCATTTGTCCTTGCCGCTCACCCTTCAGGACGAAGCGCAGAGCCCGATAGAAGTCCGGCACGGCCAGTTGATCCGGGCATTCGGGGTGGCAGAAGGCACTCTGCTGCTGGTGCTCGAAGAGGAGTGCCGCCGTTCAGGGGCGGCCGCGGGCGAGTGGCTGCACATCAGCAGCGCCCGCTGGATTCAGCAGGCCGCCCGGCTGAGCGGCGGGCGGCTGCCTTTTCCCAGGCACCGGCTGCGGCACCACCTCAGCGCCCTGGCCCGCACAGGGATCATCGAGCGGCGCTACCTGCGCCGGCATGAAGGGTTCGAGTTCCGGCTGAACCAGGACGTGCTGCAACAGAAACTGAAGGAAGCGCGGACAGACCGGGAGGGCAGGAAGTGAAGCGCCTGAACAGAAGCTGGCTGCACCGGGTCCACCGGCTGAAGAAGCGCTTCACCTTCACGCGAAAAGGGCAGTGTCGGTGAGGCTACGCGTGCCCTGGCCGCTGCTGCTGTTCGTTCTGTTGCCGGGCACCCTGGCGGGCATCACACACATCCTCTGGCCCACGCCCTATGTGCCGGTTCCCCAGTTGGAGGCCCGCTGCAAAGCAGCGGCAGAAAAGCACCTGGGTTTTGTTCTGCAGACGGACGACCTGCGCGTGATCAGCATGGACAAGGCCATGGTGAGCCGCAGTGGCGGTGACTTGAACCGTGCCCGCCAGCTGGACCTGGTCGTGCGTACGCCAGAAGGCGTACGGGAAGCGCACTGCACCTCGACCCGCCCGCCAGCGGTCAGTCTGGACATCCGGCGGCCGGTTCCTGCCGGTTCCGGGCTTCAGAGCCTCGGGTCAAAACGGTAGGGCCAGACGCCGCCGAAGCGCACGGTGCGCTCCGTATCCGGATGCAGGGGGTTGATCAGGTAATTGCTCTGCCCTGGCCCGTACACGTCCAGCGGCAAAATCACGGAGGGAACGCGCAGCACGGGCGACACCTGTTCGTCGAACCACTGATCCCCGATCATCTGCGAAGCCGGCGTGCCCGGCAGGGCATTCCAGGTGTCCGGCAACCCGGAGAGGTCCAGATCTGCCACCGCCGCCTCATCCACGTGGAAACGGACATAGCCATGTGCAGCGGTACGGAGCACCTGGCTGTCTGCGTGGACCACGACTTCCAGGGTGGCCTGTGCCAGGGTATCGCTGGCGTAGATCACCCGCCTACGCAGGCTGACCGGGTCAGGACTGTTCCAGCGTCCACCGTACAGTGCTGCCCCCACACCGTACTCACTGAGAAGCGGGCTGCCGAGGTACTGCTGCTTGCCCAGGCGGTAGAGCGTCAGACTCACACCACTCCCCCTCTCACGCCAGCCCCCTCAGACGTAAACTCCGTGTTCAAGCCGGCCCAGCACAGCCGTGACGTACTCGGCTCCCCCCGGCAGCAGGGCGAACTGCAAGGGCGTGCGGTTCCCGAAGGTGACGCGGGGTGCGCTCAGCCAGCGGTGGGCTTCCGCCGGGTCCGTAAAATACTGTTCAGCCGCCTCGGTCACGCGGGCCAGGTGATAGAGAGCCGCACTGTCATCCGCGCTCAGGGGGCGGCCACTGCGGCGGCGGCTATGGTAGGTGCTTTCACTGACGCCCAGCAGGGCCAGCATCTGGCCCAGCGTCATGCCCAGGTGCCGGGCAAGACCTTCCAGGGCGGCACTCTGGAATCCCTGATCCACAGCGTCTCCCAGTTCCAGCAGCGTGGAGGCGTCCAGGCCCAGCAAGGAGGTGCCGGGAAAGGGCGGTGGGGTCCAGGTCGGGGTAAAAGTCTGGGTCATAGCTCCATTATAAGAGAAATAAACTGTAGAAATGTAGTAAGTCTTTGTCCTTGGCTGTAGTTAAGCCGCCCAAACCAACCAGACCCACAGGCACACTGGAAGCATGAACCGTACCCGATCTCTCCTGCTGCTGTTGCTGGGCCTGCTCCCCATGACACTGCCTACCGCCGAGGCCGCCAAAGGGGCACCAGTCACGAAAGCAGCCATCAGAGCTGCACAGCCCGCGCCCGCCCTGGCACTGCAGAACATGCCGATCATCTACCAGGGCTACAACGACTGCGGACCGGCGAGTATCGGCATGGTGCTGGCGTATTACAAGCAGCCGGTGGACGTGAAAACCATCAGCGCCGCCACCAAGGCCAGCCCGAACAGCTACATGCACGTGGAACAGATTGGGCGCTATGTCGGGCAGTACGGCCTGCAGACCACGCAGGTGAAGAACGCGAACATCGGGGCGCCCGTGCGGCTGATTCGCCTGGGCGTGCCGGTGATCGCCCTGACCTACTTCCAGCAAGTGGGCGTGATTCCCCACTTCCGGGTGATCCGGGGCTTCGACCAGCCGAAGGGGCTACTGTACCTCGCGGACCCGCTGGCCGGCAGTGTGGCGATGCGTTACACGGATTTCAATATGCTCTGGAACACCCAGGGCAAGCAGATGGTGGCCGTCTACCCGCCGGGCCTGCACCAGAAGGTGCAGGCGGCCATCCGGGGGGCCTGAGAGATGCACAGCCCAGCCGGTCCCGTCACGGTCACGCTGTCGCTTCAGCGGGTAAAGCGCAAATATATTGCCGAGTGCAAGCTGGACAATACGGTATTCAGAGTCCAGACGAGCATTGCCGCGGGGGTGGATCAGGGCACAAAGCGGGCTGCGACTGCCAGGAAGCAGCTTGCCGAGCAGCTCAGGCTGTGCCTCAAGCCGCATCTGGCTGTTGGGGACATTGAGACCATCACGCAGACAGTCCACAAGTTCAGGAATGGTAGAAACAACACGAGCATCAGCACGCTGGCATTCAAAACCCTGCTGAATAAAACCTCGCCCCTGAAAAACCAGCCTGCACCTACCACTCACGACCAGGACGCTACTCAGCAACTCAGCTGAACAGTACCGCCAGACGCGCCAGCACCTCATCCACCACATCCCGGGGCACCATCTCAAGAAGGCGGGCTCCCCGCGCGCTGAAATCAAGTGCCCTGGGCTGATCACAGCGCACGATGCCCGTGGTCTGGGTTCCAGCTTCGTCCAGGGACACCGCAAACCCGGCCATCCGTGCGAACTGTCCTCCGCTGGTCACTGGCAGCACGATGGGCGTACCAGTCAGGGCGTTGAAGGCATTCGGCGACACCACCAGGACTGGACGCTTGCCACGCTGCTCATGTCCGGCCGTAGGATTCAAATCCACCAGGTAAATCTCGCCCCGTCTGATGTCTCCCCCCTTCAAAGAAGCTCACGCCCCACCGGCGCGTCACTCAGCCAATGCTGTTCTTCTGCGTCCTGCGCTCCTGCTGGATCACACTGCGCTTCTAAATCACACTGCGCCAGCAGTTCTTCCAGGGAGTAACGCGGTTTTGGGGCTGGCTGAACCGTCAACTGTCCCCCTTCGACGTTCAGGCCCACAGCGGTGCCTGCCGTCAATTCCAGAACGTCCAGCAATGCAGGGGGAATACTCAACATCACCGAACCGCCGACTTTTCTCAGGTATGTCTTATGCACGGGCCACCTCCTTCTGAATTATATTCCAGTATAATTCATCGAAACCACAATTTTGTGTTCTGACCACCCGGATCTACGTTCAGACTGAGAAGCATGTACTACGCCTCGGTCACTTCGTACACAGCAGGCCTCCCCCCCGGTCTAGCGCTGGTGGATGGCGCTCAGGTGCAGGCCTACATCGCCACCGACGACCAGCAGTGCCGTTTCGTGCAACGCGCCCTGAAACTGGTGGAGAACTGCGCGGAGCTGACCCTGTGGTCTGCAGACCAACAACGGGCACTCGAACGAATGCTGAACCGTCCCCTGAAAGTCATGCCCACCTTGCTGGAGACCCAGCTGGAGCAGCTTGGCTATCCCAGTCTCAGCCCTGCGTACGCCTGTATTCGGCTGGGCCTGGATGAACCGGGAGAGGACGCGCTCTCACAGGCATACGCCCTGAAAGCACTGCACGGGCACCTGGATAAGCTGAGTGCGGCTGCTCCCATGTGTGCTCCAGTCCATTCTGTTCAGCCGGCAGTCTGATTGACCGGACCTCTGAGCGGTGTAAATCGCTGAGGGTACTCACGGTTCAGCGCCGCCAACCAGAGCAGCGCCTGCTGGCGGTTGGGGTAGCGTTCCAGCATCCTGGTGACCTCACGGTCAAACGTGTCGGGTGTCAGGACAATCAAGTGTTCGCGCTGTACAGCCACAGCACAGACCAGCGGCGCGTAGAGGTCCGGCAAGTCGGCCGGGTTTCCCTGCAGTACAGTTTGCGCGTCCACTTCAGCGGTCCAGCCGTCGGCCAAGCGGTACTGTCCACCCTGGGCACGGGTAATCACGGTGTCACTGCCACTGATACCGGTCGCTTGCAGGCGGTCCCGCAGACGGGAGACGGCTGTGCGGAGGGTTCCCGATGGGTTGCGGCCGGCATACAGCGCCCCAGCCAACTCGGTGGCGTCCTGGGGGCCCAGAGCCAGCGCGGACAGCAACAACAGATGCCTGTCGCTCAATTCGATGGGTTGGCCGTCCAGCTCGGCGCGGAGGCCACCCAGCAGCCGCAGACGGAAATGGTGATCAGTGCGCATGGAAGGAGGCCGCAACAACACGTGGTCAGCCCGGTCCGCCTCAGACAGGCTGCCTAGTCCCTCAGGCAGCGGCTGCCAGTTTTCCCACAGCAAACGCTGTCCTTCAGGGAACATTTCGGTTCGGCTGTCGCCGGCCACGCGGCGCAGCAACAGCCCGACCTCACGCAGGGACGTGGCACGGCTGGTCGCGGGCCGCTCACCGCGAATCAGCTGCAACGCAGCCCCGGCCTCGGAAATCCAGGCTTCCAGGTACGTTTCACTGGCCGCAATGTGAATCAGCTGAATCCGCACGTCTTCAGCGCGGCTGTAGCGGCGGAAGTACACCAGCGTCAGGAACATGGTCTGCAGAATGCGGGAAAGGAGCTCGTCATCCTGAGCTGAGCGGGCCAGCACGGCCGCCTGGTCCAGTCGGCGAAGGGCTTCGTCTTCGTCGAACTGTCGCCAGGCCAGCAGGCCGCCCAGGTGCTGAACATTGGCGTCGAACCAGTAGCCGTTTTCCCGCAGCGGAAGCAGATTGAGCAGTTGCTGGGCCTGCGTATGCGCACCGCAGTCGCTGAGTGCCTGAATCAAAGCGAAAGCGCCACGCACGTTTTGCAGCATGGCCGTGACGGTCGGCTCAAGGTAGTAGCGGTTATATACCTGGGACACAATGTCATTGCCACGTTCCGGCTGTCCAGTCTGCAACAGGGCCTGGGCGTATACTACCTGCCCAAGAATGGTATGCCTGGCCTGCGCCTCTTCACTGAGCAGATAGATGGCCCGCTGAGGCTCCATGGTGGTCTATCTGTACAACGTGAAATAGCCCGTCCGTCTCTGTCTGCTCCAAAAGACTGCCACAACTTGATCCAAGCACCAGCCCAGAGTGCCCCTCGGCGCTCAAAGCCGGTGCTTGGGCTACCCAACAGGCTCGACTCAAGATATAGACAGGATTTATATCATACATACCGTTTTGGCATACGTAAATAAAAATAGACATCTGCCT
>NC_015161.1:2032500-2147060 GCF_000190555.1 Deinococcus proteolyticus MRP | reverse complement strand
TATGAGCCGACTGCTCTAACCATTGAGCTAAAGGCCCCTCTGGCAAGCTTCAGGAGTTTAGCAGCGGTCCCGGCGGAAAGTCAACGGCCCACCTGGACCAGGCCGGTGACGCCAGCTGACCCGTATCTGGGCGCCGGAACAGTACACTTGCCGCATGACCTTCTCCGCGCCGGCTGCTCCTACCGTTCACGTGGCCTCCGAGGTCTTCCCCTTCTCACGCACTGGCGGCTTGGCCGACGTGCTGGGAGCCCTGCCGGCTGCGCAAGCGGCCGCAGGAGACGCGGTGATGGTGGTTTCGCCTTGGTATCAGGACCTGGCAGATGCGGGCCGCGTGCAGCAGCTGGGAGCACTGGCTGTGGACGGGGTGAGCGAGGTCCGGCTGGGCCACGAGCGCCGGGGAGGCGTGGACTACCTGTTCCTGGGGATGGAAGTGTTCGAGCGCTCTGGCCTTTATCACCCGGACGACGTACAGCGCTTTAGTGCCTTTGGGCGGGCCGTGTTGCCTGCACTGCACCATCTGGACATTCGGCCCCGTGTGCTGCACGGCCACGACTGGCAAGCCGGGCTGGCCGTTGCCCACGCGCACCTGAGTGGCTTGCCCACCGTCTGCACCGTGCACAACCTGCAGTATCAGGGTCGCTGGAACATACATGAGGCTGCCGGCTGGACCGGGCTGCCGGACTGGGCCTTCCAGCCGGACTTCGCAGAGTTTCACGGCGACCTGAACCTGCTCAAGGCGGGGCTGGTCTTTGCCGACCGGGTGACCACGGTGAGCCCTACCTACGCCCAGGAAATCACCACGCCCCAGTACGGTGAGGGGCTGGAAGGAGTGCTGCAGCGCTTGACTGCGGAAGGGCGGCTGCGCGGGATTCTCAATGGGCTGGACCTGGACCGCTGGAACCCCCGGCGTGACCCGTACGTGATGAATTATTCCGGCCTGCGCGGCAAGAGCAGCAACCGCCGCCGGCTGCGCCAGGAATTCGGCTTTGACCGCGCGCCGGTACTAGGGACGGTAAGCCGCTTGGCCGACCAGAAGGGTATGGACTTGCTGCTGATGGCCCTGCCGCAGCTGGTAAAGAACTGGAACGTGGTGATTCTGGGCGGCGGCGACCCCCTGTTGGAAGCGGCCTTCCAGGGCTGGAACCTGCATCCCCGCGTGGCCTTTGTAAGCGGGCTGAACGAGGCGCTGGCCCACCGCATCTATGCTGGGGCCGACGCCTTTGCTATGCCCAGCCGCTTTGAGCCGTGCGGCCTGTCCCAGATGATTGCGCTGCGCTACGGCACCCTGCCGGTGGTGCGCGAGACTGGCGGCCTGAAAGACACGGTGTCTCCCAGCGTGGGCTTTACCTTCGGGCCAGCCACCTCACAGGCGCTGCTGGACGCCTGCGGCGAGGCCCTGGCTGCGCGCCGCGATAAGGCCGACTGGGAACGCCGAGTGCGCGAGGGCATGAGCCTGAACTTCAGCTGGGACGCCTCGGCGCAGGCCTACCGCGACCTGTACGCCGAGGTGCTGGCCGGGCGCTAAAGCGGTTCAGCCCGGTACTAACTCCAGCCCGGTACTAACTCCAGCACCGTGACTTCCGGCGGGCACAGCGTCCGCAGCGGCAGGCCGGATACGCCCAGCCCCCGGCTGACATAGGCGGGGCTGCCGTGCGCCCCCTGGTGCCAGCCCATGGCGTAACGGGTGCCATAGGCGCTGGGCACCACCAGCGCGCCCACGCCTGGCAGCCGTACCTGGCCGCCGTGGGTGTGCCCTGCCAGCGTCAGACCGATAGGCTGCGGAAAAGTGGGCAGAATGTCGGGATTATGCGTGAGGAGCAGTGTAGCCCGCTCCCCTGCCCCGGCCAGCAGGGCGCCTAGGTCGGGACGTTCACCCCACTGCCAGTCATCGGTTCCCAGCAGCTGCAGGTCGCCTCTGGGCTGCGCGGCCCGGTTGCGCAGCAGCTGCACGCCCGCCACTTCCAGCTGCCGCGCCAGTTCGCTGCGCCGCTGCTGCCAGCCGGGCTGTCCTGCGCCGCGCCAGCGCGAGTCGTAGCGTCCGAAAGACCCGTAGTCATGGTTGCCCCACACGCCGTACACCCCCAGCGGGGCTTGCAGCCGGGCCAGCTGTTCCAGCAAGGGCGTGGGCTGCTCGCCGGGACGGATATCCACGAAGTCGCCGCCCAGCAGAATCAGGTCCGGGCGCTCGGCCAACGCCGCGTCCACCCAGCGGCGCACACTGCCCGCTCCGATGTACAGCCCATAGTGGAGGTCGGTCAGAAAGACCAGCCGCATGGGTGAGCGGAGTCCGGAAAGCGCGTGGCGCTGGCGGGTCACACTCAGGCTGTAAGCTCCAGCAACTGCGCCTCCCCCCAGCAGGCTGCCCAGGCCCAGCAGGCCCATGGCGCTGCGCTGAAGCCATTGCCGGCGTGTCAGGCGGGGAGAAGTCCTCATACGGCCAGAGTAAGCCGCTCAGGTTAAGCGAAGTACACTGCGTTGATGTCTGAGCCCCGCACTGTATTTGTGGTTCCCGACCTGCACGGCCGTGCCGACCTGCTGGAAGCAGCGGTGCAGTATGCCGAGGCCCACTGGCCGAACTGGCACCTGCTGAACCTGGGCGACGCCATAGACCGTGGCCCGCAGTCGCTGCGCTGCGTGACCCGGCTGCTGGAACTGCGCGCCCAGGGCCGCGCCACCTTGCTTATGGGCAATCACGAGCGTATGGCGCTGGACGGCCCCCAGCATTTTCAGCGCTTTGTGGACAGCGGCAATCCCGAAGCGTTTCGCCTGGCCATGCAGGGGCTGCAGTGGTGGATGCGTGCCGGCGGCGAGACGGTGCGTCAGGAGCTGGGCGGCCTGACGCTGGAAAATTTCCCCGAACTGCTCCGCGAGTATCTGTCTGACCTGCCCAGAATGGTGTTCGTGGATGAGGAGGGAGCCATCCACAGCAAGCCGCCGGCCAGTCCCAGCGTGATGGTGACCCATGCCAGCCCACCCAAGGCCCACCGCGACTACCCCAACCCGATGTCGGCGGTGCTGTGGCTGCGGCCCGCTGACGGCCCCTTTTCCCTGCCACCGGGCGTGACCTACTCGGTGCATGGCCATACGCCGGTGCGCGTGGCCGTGCAGCAGGATAAGCAGGTGTATCTGGACCTGGGTGCCTACAAGACCGGGCGACTGGCGCTGTTGCCGCTGCATGTGGACGGCCCGCGTGGGCTGGTAGTGCTGCAAGGTCAGGGGCGGCCCCAGGCAGCCGACGCTTTGCCTGCGTTCGGGCGCATGCTGCCGGCCGAGCTCCTCCAAGTGTGAGCCGGGTTCCGGCCGCAGAAGCAGCAAAGCAAATCGAACAACGGGCGCGGAGAGGCTTACTCTCTCCGCGCCTGCTTGTCCGGTTATTTCGCTGAGCTTACTTCAGCGCTTTCATGCTGGCCTTGCCGGCGGCGCCCAGCACCTGCAGCTTGTGGGCCACGATTTCGCTCATCACGTCGCGGGCCGGACCCATCCACTTGCGGGGGTCGAACTCTTTGGGGTTAGCCTGGAAAGCTTCGCGCACGCCCACGCTGGCGGCCAGGCGCAGGTCGGTGTCCACGTTGACCTTGGCGATACCGTGCTGCACGGCGCGGGTCAGGTCTTCGTCGGCAATACCGGCGGCTTCGCCAATCTCGCCGCCCGCTGCGCGGAAACGGTCGGTGATGGTCTGGGGCACGCCGCTGGAGCCGTGGGCCACCAGGGGAATGGTGGTCAGGCCCGCGATTTTCTCGATGCGGTCATGGTCGATGTAAGGGCGGCCTTTGCCCTTGTACGCGCCGTGGCTGGTGCCGATGGCGATGGCGAGATAGTCCACGCCGGTTTCGTCGATGAACTTGACGGCTTCCTCGGGGTCGGTCAGGAAGGCGTCTTTTTCGTCTACGACGACGTGCTCCTCAATTCCGCCCAGGCGGCCCAATTCGGCTTCTACGCTGATGCCCATGGCGTGAGCGGCTTCTACCACGCGCTTGGTTTCCTTGACGTTTTCCTCGAAATCGTGGTGCGAGGCGTCAATCATCACGCTGGTAAAGCCCATGGCGATGGCCTTGAGCGCCGACTCGTAGCTGGAGCCGTGGTCCAGGTGCAGCGCGACGGGGATGGTGGCGCGGCGGGCCATGTCAATCACGATGTTGGCGAGGTCCTGGCCGCCGTACTTGATGGCGCCTTCGGACATCTGCACCATGACGGGTGCTTCCAGCTTCTCGGCGGTGTGGATAATCGCCTGGGTGATTTCCATGTTGTTGGTGTTGAAGGCGGGCACGCCGTACTTGCCTTCGCGGGCGGGAACCAGAATGTCTTTGCCGGTGACGAGCATGGTGGAACTTCCTTTCGGGGAAAAGTTGGCAGCGGGGCCGAATTGTGAGCTTGCGTGCTGAAGTGTAGCGCAAGCCTGCCGGGCTGTTTAGAGGCTCTGAACCCAGGCGTGAATATTGGCGATGTCCTGATCGCTCAGCTGGCCTTCGCTAAAGCGCGGCATGGTGGGGGCCAGCTCGCGGCCGTCCGGGGTCTTGCCTTCACGCAGCGTCTGTGTGAAGCCGGCCAAGTCCCACTGGTTGGCGTTCGCCGTCATGGCCGGGCCAAGGGCGCCCTGGCCCTGAGCGCCGTGGCAGCCCCCACAGGTGCCGGCAAACAGCGTCTGGCCGGCAGCGGCGTCGCCCTGAGCAGCGGTGCCGGCCGCGTCACCTTCAGCCTGACCTTCTGTAGCGGTACCCGAAGCGCTGGCTGCAGAGCCGGAGGCGTCCGCTGCGGTGGACGCGCCCGAAGCGTCGTTAGAGGTGCCCGAGCCTTCGGAAGGGTCGGACGGCGCAGCCTGCGCCTCGCCGCCGTCTCCGCCGCTGGCAGTGGTGGCCGGGTCGCCCACAGTGGGAGCCGTCGTCTGGCTGCCGCCCGTGGAGCTGTCGGACACGCCGCCCTGGCTGCCCTGGCTGATGCCAGCCGTTTCAGGAGTATTGCCCTTCTGGGCCGCTTCGTTGGCGCTGGCATCAGCGGTGACGGCCACGCCACCTTCGACGGGGTCCTTGGCCGAAGGAGCACCTGCGTTGGTCACAATCAGCAGGGCGACCCCCAGAACCAGGCCGAGAAGGATGCCGGTGAGCCAGGACACCACGTTGCCCTGGGTCATGCGTGCTTTGAGAGTCGTCATGTGCTACAGAATAGCGCGCTGACCGGTCGGTCCGGGAGGGCCACTTCGCCCCTCTTATTCGGTGAACAGAGAGGCCGAGGCGGCCTGGGGGGTTTCTGGCGGCCACCACTGCCGCGCTGCGAGGTCCAGCCGCCCGCTGCTGTCGAATTCCACCCCGTCATTGATGAGCAGGGCCAGTTGCAGGTCGCCCAGGCCGATTTTGCCGGTGCTGACGCGGCCCTGCGCGTTCACCACCCGCTGCCAGGGCAGGCCGTGCTCGGTGCCCTGCAAGCTGTTCATGACATACCCCGCCTGCCGCGCTGCCCCAGGCTGCCCCGCCAGCAGCGCGAGCTGGCCGTAGGTCATCACTTTGCCTCTGGGAATCTGGGCCACCAGTTCCAAGATGCGGCGGCGGAATTCGGGGTTGCGGGGCATGGCAACAGTGTAGAGGGTAGATGATTCCGCTGGGCTAATGGTTGATGGATAGGCAGAGCCTGCGCTCATTACGCCTTTTCCATCAACCATCTCCCATCAGCTCAACTTGGCTTTGAACTCTTCGTACCCAAAGACCTTCACCCGCTCGTAGCTGCCGTCCGCGTGCAGGATGCCGATGTCGGGATGCTTGACCCCGTTGAAAAAGGTGGTCTTGACCATCGTGTAGTGAATCATGTCGTCGAACACGACACGGCTGCCGACCTTCAGCGGCTGCGGGAAGACATATTCGCCCACCACGTCGCCCGCCAGGCAAGTGGTGCCGCCGATGATGTAGGGATGACCTGCGGGCACGTCCTCGGCCTCGCGGTGGTCGTCGCTGGGCGGGTCACCCGCGCCAAGGATGCGGGGGCGGTAGGGCATTTCCAGCACGTCGGGCATGTGGGCCGAGACCGACACGTCCAGCAGCACCGCGTCTTTCACGTTGTGGACCACGTCCAGCACGCTGCTCACCAGCCAGCCCGTCTGCCAGCCGAAAGCGCTGCCCGGTTCCAGAATCACATGCACGTTCCATTTCTCGCGGAACGCCCGCACCACCCGAATCAGGCGCTCGATGTCGTAGCCCTCGCGGGTCATCAGGTGGCCGCCGCCGAAGTTGACCCATTTGATTTGCTCGGAGGCCAAAAACTCACCGAATTTTTCTTCCAGCACTTCCAGCGTGCGCTCCAGCGTGTCGGAGTCTTTCTCGCACAGCGTATGAAAGTGCAGCCCGTCAATGCCGGCGGGCAGGGTGTCCGGGAACTCGCGGCGGGTCACGCCGAGGCGCGAGAAGGGACCAGCGGGGTTGTACAGGTCGGTTTCGACTTCGGCGTACTCGGGGTTCACGCGGATGCCGGCGTGGATGGTGCGGCCTTCCTGGCGGGTCGCCTCCACTTGCTCCGCGAAGCGCTCCCACTGCTGCACAGAGTTGAACACGATGTGGTCCGAGCGGCGCAGGATTTCGGGAAAGTCCTCCTCCGAGTAGGCAGGAGCGTAGGCGTGGACCTCTCCCTGCATCTCCTCGTCGGCCAGAATCACTTCGTTGAGGCTGCTGGCGGTAGCTCCGGTGATGCCGTACTCGCGCAGTATGGGAAAAGTGCTCCACATGGAAAAGCCCTTGAACGCCACGATAATCTGTGCGCCGCTTTTCTCCTGCACGTAGGAAATCAGCGCCAGGTTGCGGCGCAATCTGCTTTCGTCCAGCACGAAGGCGGGGCTGGGAATGCTCTGCCAGTCCACGCTGGCGGGGTCGGTCACTTCGGGCAGGGTGAGGTCGGCAGGCAGCTCGGTCATGGAGCTCAGTGTAGAGGGTGCCGGGCTGCCGCTTAGCGAAACACCAGACCGTCTGCCACCTGCTCACGCAACTCGGGCACGCAGTCGCTCACGCCCAGCTCGGCGCAAAAGGCCACGTCGCGGGCGAGGTCGGCCAGGTCAGCGCGGGTGTCGCCCAGGTGCAGCAGGCGCTGACCGTGGCGGCTGGCTTCCAGTGCGGCCAAAGGGTCAGGCCAGCGGTCCAGCAGGGCGAGGGTCATCTGCGCCGAGTCGTTAGGCAGGAACTCGCCCAGGCGCAGAAACTCACCCACCAGCACGCCCGCCGTAAAGCAGTCGTCCAGGCTGACCTGCCCATCGGTACCCGCGCAGATGATGCTGATATCGCCGTCCGATTCCAGCGCACGGGCCGCCGCTGCCGGGGCGTTCCGCAGGCAGGCCAGCAGCACCCGCTCGGCGTGGCGGGCCGCGAGGTGGGCCGCGCCCGTGCCGTTGGTGGTGTTCATGACGACAGTGTGCCCCGTCCAGTCCTGCGCCGCCGCGTCCAGCGGGCTGTTGCCGAGGTCGAAGCCCTCTACCCGCACGCCGCCGCGCTCGCCCGCCAGCCGCACATTTTCGCCCACGCTCTGGCGTGCCGCGTGCGCTGTGGCGATGTCAGGTGCGAACATCACTGCTGCCGCGCCATGTTCCAGAAAAGTGGTGGCGGTGGTGGTGGCCCGCAGCACGTCTATCACCAGCGCGGTCCCTGCAGCTTGCGGCGGGAGCAGTGTGGGCAGCAGGCTGACGCTCAGGCGGCGGCTCATGCCAGGGCGTCCCGGAACGCCTGCACACCTGCCGCTGCGCCGCCTTCGGCCCCGAAAATGGCGCTGCCTGCCACGAGGTTGGTGGCCCCAGCGTCTACCAGGGCACGGGCATTCTGCGCGGTCACGCCGCCGTCCACCTGCAAGTCGGCCTGCGAGCCGATGTCGTCCAGCATCCGCCGCACCTCGCGCACCCGTTCCACGCTCGCGGGGATGAACTTCTGCCCGCCAAAGCCGGGGTTCACACTCATCACCAGCACCAGGTCCACGTCGGCCAGCACGGGGCGAATGGCTTCCAGCGGCGTGCCAGGGTTGAGCGTGACGCCCGCCCGCTTGCCGAGTTCCCGAATCTGGCCCACAGCGCGGTGAATGTGGCGGGTGCTTTCGACCTGCACGGTCAGCCCGTCTGCGCCCGCTTCGGCAAAGTCGCGTAGGTAGCGCTCCGGCTGCTCAATCATCAGGTGAACGTCCATGTAGAGGGGGGACACCCGCCGCGCCGCCGCCAGAATCGGCAGCCCGAAGGAGATGTTGGGCACGAACATTCCGTCCATCACATCCACATGCGCCCAGGGCACGCCGGCCTGCTCCAGGGTGTGCAGTTCCTCGCCCAGCCGGGCGAAATCGCAGGCCAGCAGGCTGGGCGAGAGAAGGACGGGCGGGCGGGCAGCAGCAGCGTCGGTCACGTTCCCGATGCTAGCGCGGCAGCCGGCTTTCCCCCATCAGGAACTGGTCGATGGCGCGGGCCGCCTGCCGGCCCTCGCGGATGGCCCACACGATCAGGGAAGCGCCGCGCCGCACGTCGCCGGCCGCGAACACGCCGGGCACGCTGGTGACGTAGCCGCCCACTTCGCCGTCGCCGGCCAGGGCGTGGCCGCGCCGGTCCTGCGCCACCCCGAACGATTCCAGCAGATGCGCCACCGGCCGCTCGAAGCCGATGGCAAGCAGCACCAGGTCGGCCGGGTAGACCCGCTCGGTGCCGGGCACTTCTGCCAGCTGCCCTCCCTGCAGCCCGGCCTGTACGGTGCGTACCCCCGTCACCCGGCCTCCCTCGCCTACAAATTCTTTGGGAACGGTCGCGAAAGCCCGCTCGCCGCCCTCCTCGTGACTGCTGCTGTAGACGGCGGTGAGCGGCATGTCGGGCCAGGTGAGCAGCCGGTCCGGTCCGGGCAGGTCCGGGCGGCGGATGAACTGCGTGACGCCCGCCGCGCCCTGGCGCCAGCTGGTGCCGATACAGTCGCTGCCGGTGTCTCCCCCGCCAATCACCACCACCTGCTTGCCCTGCGCCGACGGGGCTCCGGCCACCGCGTCACCGGCCACGTTGCGGTTGTGGGCGGTCAGAAACTGCATCGCGTGGTGAATGCCGGCCAGGTCGCGGCCTGGCAGCTCCAGCTCGCGGGGCGCTTCGGCGCCGCCGGCCAGCAGCACGGCCCCGAACTGTGCGCGCAGCTCAGCCGGCGTGACCACCTTACGGCTGAGGTTCACCACGCCGCTGCTCTCTTTCCATTCGCCCACCAGCACGCCCGTGCGGAAGGTGACACCCTCGGCCTCCATCTGCTCCACGCGGCGGTCAATGTGGCGCTTTTCCAGCTTGAAATCGGGAATACCGTAGCGCAGCAGGCCGCCGATGCGGTCATTCTTCTCGAACACGGTGACGCGGTGCCCGGCGCGCGCCAGCTGCTGGGCGGCGGCCAGGCCGGCCGGTCCACTCCCCACCACCGCCACGGCGTGGCCGCTCAGCTCGGCGGGGGGCTCGGGGCGCACCCAGCCTTCTTGCCAGCCGCGCTCGATGATGCTCAGCTCGATGGATTTGATGCCCACCGGGTCGTCCGAGATGTTCAGCACGCAGGCCGCTTCGCACGGCGCAGGGCAGGCCCGGCCCGTGAACTCGGGGAAATTGTTGGTGCTATGCAGGTTTTCCAGGGCGTCTTTCCAGTCATCCTGGTACACCAGATTGTTGAAGTCGGGGATGATGTTGTGGACAGGGCAACCCCCGCTGCAAAAGGGAATCCCGCAGTCCATGCAGCGCACGGCCTGAAGCCGCGCCTGAGCCGCGTCCAGCGGACGCACGAACTCGCCGCTGTAGGCGACGCGCTCCTGAGCCGGGGCGTAGGGCTCGGACACGCGGCCCTGTTCCAGAAATCCGGTGATTTTGCTCATGGGGTGCCTCCTGAAGGGTGATGGACGGGGGGGTTACTTGACCAGCGTGCCCTGGCCGCCGCGCTCGGCAGGCCCGCTTTGCATGCTCACGGTATCGGCGCTCTGCAGCGTGCCCGCACGGGCAGCGGTCTCGCTGCCCGTGGGCGCGGGGCGCTCACTCAGGGCGCGGGCGTACTCGTGCGGCATCACCCGCACGAAGTGCCCGCGGGCCTGCGCCCAGTTGCCCAGCAGCGCCATGGCCTTGGGCGACCCGGTCAGGCGGTGGTGCTGCTCCAGCAGGCGCCGCAGCAGGGTTTCGTCAGGCACGCCCTCATGCAGGGTGTGCGCTGAGGCCGTGCGCAGCTGCTCCTCGGCGCTGTTCACAGGGCTGAGCGAGACCATGTTCAGATTGCAGCGCTGCTCAAAGGTGCCGTCCTCGTCGTAGACATAGGCCACGCCGCCGCTCATCCCGGCTGCGAAGTTGCGCCCGGTGCGGCCCAGAACCACGGCAGTGCCGCCGGTCATGTACTCGCAGCCGTGGTCGCCTACCCCTTCGACCACCGCCGCGGCGCCGCTCAGCCGCACGGCGAAGCGTTCGCCCGCCACGCCACGGAAATACGCCTCGCCGCCTGTGGCTCCATACAGCACAGTGTTGCCGACGATGATGTTTTCTGCAGCGGAGCTGCGCAGTCCCAGCGGGGGCCGCACGATAATGCGCCCGCCGCTCAGGCCCTTGCCCACGAAGTCGCCCGCGTCGCCCACGAGGTCAAAGGTCACGCCCGCAGGCAGAAAGCCGCCGAAGCTCTGGCCGCTGGTGCCTTCCAGCTGCACGTGAATGGTGCCGTCCGGCAGCCCAGGCGGACTGCAGCGCACCACCTCGCCGGAAAGCATGATGCCCACGCTGCGGTTCACGTTGCGGACCGACTGCGAGAAGCGCACCGGCTCGCCGCGCTGAATCGCTGGCCCGCACTTGCGAATCAGTTCCCAGTCCAGTGCGCCCTCCAGGCCGTGGTCCTGCGCTTCGCAGTGGCGGCCCTGCTGGCCGGGCCGCTCCACGCGGTAGAACACGCGGCTGAAATCCAGGCCCTGCGCTTTCCAGTGGTCTATGCCCGCCCGCACGTCCAGCAGGTCACTGCGCCCGATCAGGTCGTCTAGCCGGGCGTAACCCAGTTCGGCCAGCAGGGCGCGCACCTCCTCGGCCACGAAGAAGAAGAAGTTCACCACATGCTCCGGCTTGCCGGTAAAGCGCTTTCTGAGCACCGGGTCCTGGGTGGCCACCCCCACCGGACAGGTGTTCAGGTGGCATTTGCGCATCATGATGCAGCCCTCGGCCACCAGCGGCGCCGTGGCGAAACCGTACTCGTCGGCGCCCAGTAGCGCTGCAATGACCACGTCGCGCCCCGTCTTCATCTGCCCGTCGGTTTGCAGGCGCACGCGGTCACGCAGGCCGTTGAGCACCAGCGTCTGCTGGGTTTCGGCCAGGCCCAGCTCCCAGGGGGTGCCGGTGTGCTTGATGGAGCTCAGCGGCGAAGCGCCTGTGCCGCCGTCATAGCCCGAAATCACGATGTGGTCGGCCTTGGCCTTGGCGACGCCGGCCGCCACCGTGCCCACGCCCACTTCCGAGACCAGCTTGACCGAAATATAGGCGCGTGGATTGACATTTTTCATGTCGTGGATCAGCTGCGCGAGGTCCTCAATCGAGTAGATGTCGTGGTGCGGGGGCGGCGAAATCAGGCCCACGCCCGGCACGCTGTGGCGCAGGTAGCCGATGTACTCGCTCACCTTGCCGCCCGGAAGCTGCCCGCCCTCGCCGGGCTTGGCGCCCTGGGCCATCTTCAGCTGAATCTGGTCGGCACTGACCAGGTAGCCTGCCGTGACGCCGAAGCGCCCGGAAGCGATCTGCTTGATTTTGGAGCGCAGCGAGTCTCCGGCCTGCAGGGGGTAGTCGCTCTGCACCTGCGCCGCCCCGACCACGCTGGCCAGTGTCTGGCCCTCGCCCAGCACCTCGCCGCGCATCTCGGCCAGGTAGCGGGCCGGGTCCTCGCCGCCCTCGCCGGTGTTGCTCATACCGCCGATACGGTTCATGGCGACCGCCAGCGCCGCGTGCGCCTCGGTGGAGATGCTGCCCAGGCTCATGGCCCCGGTGGCAAAGCGCCTGACAATCTCGCTGGCCGGTTCCACCTCGTCCAGCGGGATGGCTTCACGGTCACTGCGAATCTCGAACAGGCCGCGCAGCGTCATCAGCTGCCGGCTCTGGTCGTTGATTTCCTGAGCGTACTCGCGGTAGCTGCTGTATTCGCCGCTGCGCACGCCGCGCTGCAAGTTGGCGACGGCGCTGGGGCTCCACAGGTGGGCTTCGCCGCGCACCCGCCAGGCGTACTCGCCGCCGGGGTCCAGCAGGTGCTCCAGCTCCTGCTCGTCGCGGAAGGCGCGGGCGTGAATCCGCAGCGCTTCTTCGGCCACCTCTTCCAGCCCGATACCGCCCACCCGGCTGGCCGTGCCGTAGAAGTAGCAGTCTACGAACTCCTGCTTGAGCCCCAGCGCCTCGAACAGTCCCGCCCCGCAGTAGGAGCGGAAGGTGCTCACGCCCATCTTGGACATGATTTTGCTCAGGCCCTTGCCGATGGCCCTGACATAGTTCTGAATCGCCTGCTGGGGGCTGAGTCCTTCTACCCCCTCCAGTCCGGGCACCACCTCCAGGCCCTGCGCCAGCGCAGCCACCGTTTCCAGCGCCAGATAAGGATGAATGGCCTCGGCGCCGTAGCCCGCCAGTGCGGCGAAATGATGGACCTCGCGGGCGTCGCCGGTTTCGACCACCAGGCCGACCTTCATCCGCAGGCCACGGGCGACCAGGTGGCTGTGGACGCTGCTCAGGGCCAGCAGCGCCGGAATCGGGGCGCGGTCCTTGCCCACCCGCTTGTCGGTCAGGATGATGATGTTATGCCCGCTTTGCACCGCGTCGGCGGCCCAGGCATTCACTGTTGCCAGCTTGGCCTCGATGCCGCGTGACCCCCACGCCGCCGGGTAGGTGATGTCCAGGTCGAAGGCGCGGAACTTGCCCCGCGTGTGGCCCTCAATAGAGCGCAGCCGCGCCATGTCGTCGAAGTCCAGAACCGGCTGGCTGACTTCCAGGCACATCGGCGGATTCACCGTGTTGATGTCCAGCAGGCCCGGGCGCGGCCCCACGTAGGACAGCAGGCTCATGACCACCGACTCGCGGATGGGGTCAATCGGCGGATTGGTCACCTGCGCGAACAGCTGCTTGAAGTAGGAGTACAGCGGCTTGTCGCGCCCAGACAGCACCGCCAGCGGCGAGTCGTTGCCCATGCTCCCGATGCCCTCTTCGCCCCGCTCGGCCATCGGCCCCATCAGGAACTTCAGGTCTTCTTGCGTGTAGCCGAACGCCTGCTGGCGGCGAATCAGCGGCTCCGCAAACTCGTCCACCTCGCCGGTCACGTCCGAGGCGTCCAGACGGAAGCGGGTGTTCTGCACCCACTGGCGGTAGGGCTTGGCCAGCGCAACCTGCGATTTCAGCTCGTCGTCCTCGATAATCCGGCCCTGCTCGAAGTCGATCAGGAACATCCGGCCCGGCTGCAGTCGCCACTTGCGCACGATGTCGCTGTCGGGAATCGGCAGCACGCCGGTTTCGGACGCCAGCACCACCAGGCCGCTTCTGGTTTCCAGGTAGCGGGCCGGGCGCAGGCCGTTGCGGTCCAGCATGGCGCCCACCTGCTGGCCGTCGGTAAACACCATCGCGGCGGGGCCGTCCCAGGGTTCCAGCATGGCGGCGTGGTACTCGTAAAAGGCGCGGCGTTCGTCACTGATGGTCCCGTCCCCTTCCCAGGCTTCCGGAATCATCATCATGGCGGCCTGCGCCATCGGATAGCCGCTGAGCGTCAGCAGTTCCAGCACGTTGTCGAAGGTGGCGGTGTCCGACTCGCCCTCAAACGAAATCGGGAACAGCTTGGCGAGGTCGTCCCCAAATACCGGGCTTTGCAGCACGCTCTCGCGGGCCCGCATCCAGTTGAAGTTGCCCTTGACCGTGTTGATTTCGCCGTTGTGGGCCACCATCCGGTAAGGGTGCGCCAGCCGCCACTCGGGGAAAGTGTTGGTCGAAAACCGCTGGTGAACAATCGCCAGGGCCGACACCAGCTCGGGGCGCTGCAGGTCCAGGTAGTATTCGCCCACCTGCCCCGCCAGCAGCAGGCCCTTGTAAATCACCGTGCGGCACGACATGGAGGGCACGTAGTATTCCTGGCCGTGGCGGAAGTTCAGGTTCATGACAGCGTTGCTGGCGCGGCGGCGAATCACGTACAGCTTGCGCTCCAGCGCGTCGGGCACCAGGGTATCGGGCCCAGCTCCGATAAAGACCTGCCGGATGACCGGTTCCGTTTCGCGCACGGCCGGGCTCATCGGCATCTCGCGGCTGACCGGCACATCACGCCAGCCCAGCAGCACCTGGCCCTCGGCGGCGATGGCGCGTTCCATCTCCTGCTCGCAGGCGCGGCGGGCGGCGATTTCCTTGGGCAGAAACACCATGCCCACGCCGTAGTCGCCTTCGGCAGGCAGCTCCACGCCCTGCTGCGCCATCTCGGCGCGGTAAAAAGCGTCGGGAATCTGAATCAGGATGCCGGCGCCGTCGCCCATCAGCGGGTCGGCGCCCACCGCGCCCCGGTGATCCAGATTTTTCAGAATCAGCAGCGCCTGGGTCACGATGTCGTGCGACCGGCGGCCGTGCTTCTGGGCCACCATGCCGATGCCGCAGGCGTCGTGTTCACGGCCGCTGTACAGGCCATGCTTCTGGGCTTGCTGCAGCTGGGACAGGAAATGGGAAGGCTGAGACATACGGACCTCCTGCGGCAAAAGGGAGCGGAGAGGAACGCTGAAGGAAGAGAGGCGCGCCCGGAAAGAAGGGCAAGGACCACCCAGCAACCTCTGCGTATATGCGTATAACTATTCAGATTGCGGCGGACCACAAGCCCTGGTATTTCTGGGGCATGGCGCAACTGAAGTGAGCAGACGGCGCTGCTCTCAACGAGTTTGATCTGCCTGGAAACGTCGGCAGGTGGACCCACAGCATACAAGCATCTTTACTCTTTTTCCAGCATAAAGTTCCTTGCTCCGTAACAATATGATGGATTCGGGGCGGACCGAGCAGCCGAGTGCGTACGGTACGGGCAGTTCCGCCTTACGCTTGCTGCAAGTGTGACTGCGGCCGCTCGGTTCTGGTGGCTGGAGCCGGGCGGCAGCTGCCGGCGCGGGGCCGGATTATGATGGACCTACCGCACGTTCCTGCTCTTTACTTTTTTGTTTCACTCCCCTTGTGTTCCTAGCCATAAAGGAGGCCCGTCCATGACCGATGCCAAGCGCCCCACCCTGCAAGACTGGCAAGCCCTTGCCACCAAAGACCTGCGTGGTGAGAGCACCGAGACGCTGAACAAGCCCACCCCCGAAGGGCTGACGCTAAAGCCTCTCTATACCGCTGCCGACGTGCAGGACATCGAAACCGATACGCTGCCGGGCTTTTCGCCGTTTACCCGTGGTCCCCGCGCCACCATGTACGCGGCCCGTCCCTGGACCATTCGGCAGTACGCGGGCTTTTCCACCGCCGAGGAGTCCAACGCCTTTTACCGCCGCAACCTGGCCGCGGGGCAAAAGGGCCTCAGCGTGGCGTTCGACCTCGCCACCCACCGGGGCTACGACTCCGACCATCCCCGCGTGGTGGGCGACGTGGGCAAGGCGGGCGTGGCGATTGACTCGGTAGAGGACATGAAAGTGCTGTTCGACGGCATTCCGCTGGGTGAGATGTCGGTCAGCATGACCATGAACGGGGCCGTGCTGCCGGTGCTGGCGGGCTTTATCGTGGCGGGCGAGGAGCAGGGCGTAAACAAGGCGCAGCTCTCGGGCACCATCCAAAACGACATCCTCAAAGAGTTCATGGTGCGCAACACCTACATTTACCCGCCTGAGCCGTCCATGCGGATTATTGCCGACATCATCGCCTATACCGCCGCCGAGATGCCGCGCTTCAACTCCATTTCCATCAGCGGCTACCACCTGCAAGAAGCGGGGGCCAACGCTGCGCTGGAGCTGGCCTACACCCTCAGTGACGGCCTGGAGTACGTGAAAGCCGCCATCGCCAGCGGGCTGGACGTGGACGCCTTTGCGCCGCGCCTGAGCTTTTTCTTCGCTATCGGCATGAACTTCTACACTGAAGTCGCCAAACTGCGGGCCGCCCGCCTGCTGTGGGACGAGCTGATGAGCCAGTTTGCGCCGAGGAATCCGCAGAGCCGCATGCTGCGGACCCACTGCCAGACTTCGGGCTGGTCGCTGACCGAGCAAGACCCCTACAACAACGTGGTCCGCACCGCGATTGAGGCGATGGCGGCGGTCTTCGGTGGCACCCAGAGCCTGCACACCAACGCCTTCGACGAGGCGATTGGTCTGCCCACTGATTTCAGCGCCCGGATTGCCCGCAACACGCAGCTGATCATTCAGGAAGAAACGGGTGTGACCGACGTGGTGGACCCCTGGGGCGGCAGTTACCTGATGGAGCGCCTGACCCATGACCTGGCCGACAAGGCCCGCGAGCTGATGCGCGAGGTGGAAGAGTTGGGCGGCATGGCGAAAGCGATTGAGCAGGGCATTCCCAAGCTGCGGATTGAGGAGTCGGCGGCCCGCAAGCAGGCCCGCATTGACCGTGGGCAGGACGTGATTGTGGGCGTGAACAAGTACCGCCTGCAAAAAGACGACAGCGCCTATGACGTGCTGGACATCGACAACGCTGCCGTGCGCGAGTCGCAAATTGCCCGCCTGCAAAGCCTCAAGGCCAGCCGCGACGGAGCCAGGGTGGAGCAGACGCTGGAAGCGCTGCGCGAAGCCGCCCGCACCGGCGAGGGCAACCTGCTGGCGCTGAGTGTGGAAGCGATGCGGGCGCGGGCCACGCTGGGCGAAGTGTCGAGCGCCCTGGAAGATGTCTGGGGCCGCCATCAGGCCGAAGTGCAGACCCTCAGCGGCGTGTACGCGCAGGGCTACGAGGGGGTAGACGAGTTCGCCGCCCTGCAAGCCGAGATTGACGCCTTTGCGGAGCAGGAAGGCCGCCGCCCCCGCATC
Organism: Deinococcus proteolyticus MRP; assembly: GCF_000190555.1. Lineage (GTDB taxonomy): Bacteria > Deinococcota > Deinococci > Deinococcales > Deinococcaceae > Deinococcus > Deinococcus proteolyticus. The sequence goes on along the minus strand of NC_015161.1, from coordinate 2,130,143 downwards.
TTGGTCGCCAAGATGGGTCAAGACGGCCATGACCGGGGCGCGAAAGTGATTGCCACCGGCTTTGCTGACCTGGGCTTTGATGTAGATGTCTCACCGCTCTTCCAGACCCCTGAAGAAGCGGCGCGGCAGGCGGTAGAGAACGACGTCCACATCGTGGGCGTGAGCAGTCAGGCGGCGGGCCACAAGACGCTGATTCCCCAACTGATTGCGGCGCTAAAGGCCGAAGGCGCAGACGACATTCTGGTGATTGCCGGCGGCGTGATTCCGCAGCAGGATTATCAAGCGCTCTACGACGCGGGCGTGGTGGGCATCTTCGGCCCAGGCACCCCGATATTGAGTGCAGCGCGGGATACGCTGCGGATTTTGCAGCAGAGCCGCAGCGGGACCGAGTAAGCCCTCTCCTGCCCTGGGTGCGGCCACACGTGGAATGTGTGCAGGTCTGGCCGCCCCTCGACGCCGGGCGTTCTCCGCAGCAGGGCCGCATGGCCTGGCAGGTGGGACTGTTCAGGTCAGGGCCGGCGCTCGCCCGGCGGCTTCAAGTCCGGGGAACGTCGCAGCGCCCAGGCCAGCAGCAGGTCCAGGCCGCGGGTGCGCAGGAACTCTGCGAGGCTCAGGCCCAGGCTGCCGCCCAGCGCCGCGCTGACCAGCACGCCGGGGGCGTCGTTCAGGGCCGGCAGGGCGCTGGCAAGGGCAAAGGCACCCAGGCCGCCCAGCAAGCCACCCAGCAGGGTGTCGGTCAGGGTCGCGGTCCAGTGGGGCCGCGCGGCCGGGGCCAGCTGCTGGCGGGCGCGTAGGCTGAACAGCGCGGCAATCAGCAGTGAAACGGCCAGCGCACTGACCAGCGCAGGCGGGTCAAGGGTCTTCATCACGCTAGGAACGGCCCAGAGCGCGGCGACAAGGTGCACGGCAAAAAGGTCGGCTGGTGGCATGGTCGGTTCTCCCCCCTTCAGGAGCGGGCGCGGGCTGAGCACCGCACCCATCGGCAGGTTGTGTGACGCTGAAAAAGCAGGCCCCGCTTCCCTTCGGGACCTGTTCGGCAAGGGGCGCGGGGCCTGCAGGCTGCAGGACCACCCTCCTCAGTTCTTACCTACCAAAAATATAGTAGATACTCTCCATTTAGTCAATAGCAGAATGAGCGGCTCAGACTTCGCAGTAGACCGCAATCCGCCCGGTGCGCCCGTACGACGACGCGCAGAGCGTGCCGCCCGCCTCACGGAAACCGGCTTCCTCCAGCCGCGAACCTATCCACTGCCGCGCCCAGCCGGTGGCCAGGGCGTACCAGATGTAATCGCCCTGCAGCAGGTAGCCCACCCGCTTCTGGGCGGGGTTCAGGAACACGAAGCGCCGCAGCGCCTGCTGCAGCGAAACGTCCGCCTCCTGTGCCAGCTGCGCCACGGCAGTGGCTGTTTCGCCGTGCTGGGCCAGCAGGTCGGCTACCAGGGCGTCGGGCATCAGCAGCAGGTCGGCGCCGTGTTCGGTCAGCAGTTCCAGGTGTTCGTCCAGGTCGGGCACGCTGGCATGTTCGCGCCGAATGGCTCCAGTGTACTGGCCCTGTTCGCTCAGCGCGTGGACCAGCTCGTGCGCGGTGTCGGCGCGCCGGGTGGCGGCTGTGCCTCCCCGGCTCACCTGCACCTGCTTGCCGCTGGCCACACTGTATTCACCGCGCAGCACTTCTATTCCCAGCCGTCCGGCCAGCGCGTCCATGTCGCTGGGATAACCCGCCTGGCGGTGGCGGCGCTCCAGATAACGCAGGTAATCGGAAATCAGGGCGTCCACGCGGCCTCCGCGCCGGGTGGCGGGGGGTCGAACCGTTCGCGCAGGTCCAGAAACAGGGCCAGCCACTCGCCGGCCGTCTGTGGGGTGCGGCGGTGGTGTAGCCCGGTCAGGAAGTGCAGCCAGCGCGGCTCGCGCAGTTCGGCAAACTCGGGCCGGGCCCCGAAGACCTCGGCCGCTTCCAGCAGCGACGCCGGCACCGGCCGCTCCCCAGCCGCGACACTCCACCCCTGCGCTGCGGCGCTGCCCACTTCCGGCTCACCCGGTCCCAGCTCCCCCGGCCCTGGCTCAAGCTGCCCAGCCAATCCGGGGACGGTGCCCACCGGCACGCCCACCGCCGCCTCGAACTCGGTGCCGGTCCAGCCCAGCATGTACGCCAGCGCCCGCAGCTGCTGCGCCCGTGCGCTCAGCAGCACGCTGCCGTCGGTGTCTTCCTCCAGGCGCGAGAGCCACTGCTGACTAAAAGGTTTCAGGCCTGCGGGCAGGTCGCCTTCCGCGTCAAGTGCCCGCACGGCGCGGGCCAAGTCGCTCTGCGAGCGGTACCCGGCCTGCTCGCGCCGTACCCTTAGCGCTCCCCCGTAACGGTCCATGCCCCAGCCTACCAAAAAAGGGGTGAACAACCGCGGGTGCCGGCTGATTCAGTCCTGCCCGCTCACCACGTAAAAGGTCTCTTCCGTGATCCGTTCGGGGAACTTGCGGATAAAGTCCACGCTGCTCAGCGCCTGCGTGCGGTGGCAGCCGATGGCTTTCAGCTTGCGGGTCACGTATTTGCTGACGTCGCGTTTCAGGTTGGCAGGCAGCCAGCTCGGGAGCAGGGAGTCGTCCTCGGGAGCCGCGCTGCCAGCGTAGTACCACAGCGCCGGGCGCTCGGCGGCGGGCAGGGCGTCCCAGGCGGCTTTCACAGCGCGGTGGGTGGTCACATGGTCGGGATGGCCGTTGGAGCCGTTGGGCGGGAAGGTCAGCAGGATTTCGGGGCGGTAGCGCTCCAGCGCGGCGCGGGAGACTTGCACCAATTCGTCAAAATTGTACTCGCGCAGGGCCTTGTCGGGAAAGCTGTGCTGCTCGTGCACGGTGATGCCGAGCACGTCCAGGCAGGCGGCTAGTTCGACTTCGCGCATGGCGGCCAGTTCCTCGGGGGTGCTGCACAGGCCGAGGGTGCGCCCCGCATTGCCTCGCGTCAGGGTGACCAGGCCGCAGCTCTCGCCCGCTTCCTCGAATTCCATGATGGTGCCGCCTGCGCCGTACACTTCGTCGTCGGGGTGAGGAACGATGAGCAGCAGTTTCAGGCGGGGGCTGTCAGAAGGGATAGGATCGGCAGTCATGCGGCCCAGCATAGGCTACCCGGTAGGAGTTCACCGTGACCCCCATGTGCCGCGCCCTCGTGTGCTCCGCCTCATGGGGCATAGGCCGCACTGCATCTTTGAGACATGCTTCTGAATTGTTATTCACTTTTGCGGAAGGGAAGCGTATGCTGAGTGCTCCTCAAAGTCAACGGTGGGGGCTGAGCATCTGACCTGTCTCCCCCGGAACCGACGTGAGCCTTCCCCGTCTGGCAGCACTCTTTTTCCATCCACTGGAGTCCTGCCTAGACTTTGCCCGCTGCTCTTACACCTCTCTGGTCCAGCGCAAGTGGACCCTGCCTCTTCCTGAAGGACACTGTATGCCCAAAATCTTCCACAGCCTATATATACAGGTCATCATCGCCATCGTGCTCGGCATTCTGGTCGGGTTCCTGTTTCCCAGCTTCGGCGAAAGCCTCAAGCCGCTTGGCGACGGCTTTGTCAAGCTGATCAAGATGATCATTGCGCCGATCATCTTCGCCACGGTGGTGAGCGGTGTGGCCCACATGCGCGACACCAAGAAGGTGGGCCGCGTGGGCGGCAAAGCCCTGATCTATTTCGAGCTGGTCAGCACCCTGGCGCTGATCATCGGCCTCGCAGTGGTCAACGTGCTGCAACCGGGACGCGGGATGAATGTGAACCCGGCCGACCTCGACAGCTCCGGCATCGAGAAATACAGAGAAGCCGCCGGTGAGCAGAGCGTGACCGACTACCTGCTGCACGTGATTCCCGATACCCTGTTCAGCCCATTCATTACGGGTGACCTGCTGCAGGTGCTGCTGGTGGCGCTGCTGTTCGGTTTTGCCCTGCTGCGCCTGGGCCGGCTGGGCGACCAGATTCTGCACGGCATTGACATGGTCAACCAGACCATTTTCATCATCCTTGGCTTCGTGATGCGGCTGGCCCCCATCGGGGCGTTCGGGGCGATGGCCTTCACCATCGGCAAGTACGGCCTGGGCAGCCTGCAACAGCTGGGCTTCCTGATGGGCAGCTTCTACCTCACCTGCCTGATTTTCATCTTCGGGGTGCTGGGCCTGATTGCGCGCTTCTTCGGCTTCAGCGTGGTCAAGCTGATTCGCTATATCAAAGAAGAACTCCTGATCGTGCTGGGCACGTCGTCCAGCGAATCGGCGCTGCCGCGGCTGATGATGAAGATGGAGCACGCTGGCGCCGAGAAAAGTGTGGTGGGCCTGGTGGTGCCCACCGGCTATTCGTTCAACCTGGACGGCACTTCCATTTATCTGACCATGGCGGCGGTGTTCATCGCGCAGGCCACCAACACGCCGATGGGCCTGACCGAGCAGCTGGGGCTACTGGCCGTGCTGCTGCTCACCTCCAAGGGCGCCGCCGGAGTGACAGGCAGCGGCTTTATCACGCTGGCCGCCACGCTGGGCGCCGTAGGCCATGTGCCGGTCGAGGGCCTGGCGCTGATTCTGGGCATTGACCGCTTCATGTCCGAGGCACGGGCGCTGACCAACTTCATCGGCAATGCCGTGGCGACTGCGGTGGTGGCCCGCAGCGAGAATGCGCTGGACATGGACCGCTTTACCCGCGCCCTGAACGGCGAAGACCTGCCGACCATCGAACCAGACGTGGCGAGCGAGGAGCGCGGCGAAGGCCGCGAGATTGACGCCCCCAAGCCGGCCTGAGTCTCCCACCCCGGCGCGGTGCAGCTCCCGCCCGTAGCGGGGGCTTTTTGCTGGCAGGATGCGGCCTTCCTTCACCCTAAGCCATCTGGCGCATGACGGCTCTTCTCTATGCTGCCAGCATGACCCCATGTCCACTTGCTCGTTGCGCGGCCCGGTCTACCCTGCGGACGCTGAAGCCATTGCTGGGGCGCTTCAGGCAGCGGGCGGCGAAATCAAGACCTTCAACGACTCGCCCAACAAAACCATGCTGGGGATGAATGAGGCGCTGGGATTCAGGCGCACGGCGACCCGCACGCGCTACAGGCTGCGGCTGGAAGGTGAACAGTGAGCTTCAGCATCCGCCCCGCCACCCCTACCGACCTCCCTGCCAGCCTTGCCGTTTACAACGCCGTTTTTCCCGACCACGCTGAAACCCTCGAAGACGACCAGCATTTCCTGCGCCAACTGGCCCAAAGTCCCCTGAAGCCCCATGTGCAGGACTGGGTGGCCGAAGCAGACGGGCAAGTCGTCGGCACGGCGCGGCTATGGCAAGCGCCCTGGATGTTTCACCCGGACCGCTATCACCTCGAACTGATGGTGCTGCCTGAATTCAGAGGGCAGGGCATCGGTGGCGGCCTGTTCGGGACGGTGCAAGCCCACTGGCAGGAGCGCGAGGCGCGGGAGGTTTTGGCAGGGGCCAAGGAAACTGAAACGCAGGCGCTGGCGATGCTGCAGCGCCGAGGCTTCCGCAAGGTGATGCGCTTTTTCGACAATGTACTGCGGTTGGAGGGCTTCGACCCCACCCGCTGGCAGACCGAAATGGAGTTACCCGAAGGTGTACGGGCCATGACTTTGGCCGAGTTGATGGCTGAAGTGGGCGAGGGAGCCGCTTGGCGGGCCTACTACGACTGCTATGTCGAGGCGCGGCAGGACGTTCCGCGCACCGCCCCTGCCAGCCCAGTCAGTTTTGAGGAATTCCTGAAGTACCGCACCCAACCCAAATTCTTCCGCGACGGCGTGTGGCTGGCGGTCACGGATGAGGGCGCAGTGGCCGCGATGACCGAGTTGCAGCGTGATTTCACTGACCCCGAGCGGCTGAACATCGGCCTGACCGGAACGCGGCGGGCGTATCGGCGCAGGGGACTGGGGCTGGCCCTCAAGCTGCGCGGGATGCAGCGGGCCAAAGCACAGGGCATCCGCGAACTCTGGACCAACAATGCCAGCAACAACGCGCCGATGCTCGCACTCAATGACCGCCTCGGCTTCGTGCGCCAGCCCGCGCATGTGGAGTGCCAGTGGGGTGGGGTGTAATGCTCCTCTCCATAGACTGGGACGCCTACTCGGGCACCCGTGAACTGGTGTTCGATGCGCCGATTTGGGGCACCCGTGACCGCGAGCATGACCGCCTCGGCGCGTGGCAGGAGCGAGCGCACAAGCGCGGCGGCGGCTGGGAGGCGCTGCAAGATGATTTCCCGCTGTACGGCGGCTGGCAAGGCTTCACGCAGTACGCTGGCGTGCCTGCCTTCGTCACGCTCTCGCATGCCGATATTTGGCCGGTGCTGGAGCGCTTCGCTGGCTTGGCGGTGCTGAATATAGACAGCCACCACGACCTCAGCAGCTTCAGCGGAGATGCCGCCCGCCTGCGCCCTGGCAACTGGGCGGGGCTGGCACTGGCGGCGGGATTGGTGCCGCGCTACGAATGCCGTTACCCGACCTGGCACGCCGACCTGCCCGTGGCCGAGGGCTACGACCTCGCCCGCACCCACGCCGAACTCACGCCGCTGCTGCCCGCGCCCGTGCTGGAGCGCGCCACGCTGACCCGCTCGGCTGACCTTCCTGCACCTGCCGCAGTCACTGCGCTGGTGCTGGTGCAGTCGCCTGCCTGGACCAACCCCGCCCACGACCGCGAGTTCTGGACGTTGGCCGAGGCGCTCGGGGCGGAAATGTTGGTGGAGCCGCTGCGGCGGGACTGAAAGTCGAAAAGTCAGAAAGGTTATCCCTGAGTGGACAGCCAAAGACATGGGTGTGCTCCCTCGACCCTCTCCCCTTGCGGGGGAGGGCCTTGCGTAGCAAGGGGAGGGGGGCAACTAAGAAGCAGCTTAATAGACTCGATGTGCGTCCTTGACGGCCCTCTTAGACCCTTAGACTCTTGGACCCTCAGACCTCTTTACAGCCCTAGCATCCCCCGGTACCAGCTCACTACGTCGTCCCCCCACAGCATCGCCACCACCGCGCCAATTGCCAGGTAGGGGCCGAACTTCAGGCGGTTTTCGGCTTTCATCGCCATCTGAATCACGCCCAGAATCGCACCGGCAAAAATCGCCACGCCCAGGCTGACCAGCACCCCGCTCAGGCCCAGAAAAGCGCCGATGGCCCCCGCCAGTTTCACGTCCCCGAAGCCCATCGCGCTCGGGTCAAAGGGGGCGTCTTCTTCTACCTCGGTCTCGCCCGACTTCTTCTGGATAAAGGCGTACTGAATCCACCAGTACAGCCCGGCAACCAGCGCCGCCGCGCCTGCACCCTGTAGGGCACCGTTCAGCATGGCGAGCGGGTCACGGCCCAGGTTCACACCCAGGGCCACGCTCAGCAGCGCCCCGCCCAACGTGAGCAGTTCGGGAATAGGAATCACCCGCCGCGCCCCCGCATTCACCGCCGCCGAGAGCAGCGCCGCGCCCAGCCCCCACAGCGGCCCTGCCCACGCGCCGACCAGCAGCGCCAGCGCAATCTGCTGGTGCCCAATCGGCAAGTCGGGATACTGACGCTCACGGAAGCGCCGCAGCACCCACGACCCCAGCAGGTCAATCGTCATCAGGATGCCTGCGCCCATCAGCGCTCCGTTGAGAGCATCGGAGAAATTCGGCAGACCGCCCGCCGTCAGCCCCGCCCCCGCCAGCGCCGCAAAGCCCAGGCCCAGCGCCACTCCAGGCAAGGTCAGCTCGTCGGGAATGGTGTAGGTATCCAGGTCAATCGCGCTGCCCGCCAGCAAAATGGTGAAAAACAGCATCAGCCCCAGCGTGCCGAACCCGTACAGGGCAGGTGGATAAAAGTAGGCAATCAGCGCGTAGGCCACGCCCGTTATCAGTTCCACGGTGGGGTAGCGGGTCTTAATGGGGGCCCCGCAGTAGCGGCACTTCCCGCCCAGCGACAGCCATGAGAACACGGGCACCAGGTCTTTGGGGGCCAGCGGGTGGTCACAGTGCGGGCAGTGGCTCGGCGGAAAGGAAATGCTCTCCCCACGCGGCAGCCGCCAAATCAGCACGTTGGTAAACGAGCCGACCAGCAGCCCGAAGACAAGGGCCGTAATCAGGACGAAAGGCAGGGGCAGCAGGTCCACGGACCGCAGTGTACGGTGCGCCGTCTCACAGATTTACTCCCTAGGGGCTTGCCGCAGGACGTGGCCGGGCTGGATGGCTATACGGAATATTCATTCCGTGCGGCCAATTTTGTACCAGCTCCAGTCTGTCCGCCTCTGATGGACTGATACGCATGTGGACGCTGCCGCCGCCGCCTGAACACGGCCCGGCACTGCCTGGGGAGCTTGCATAACTATCCCTACAGGGAATAACATCCGCAGCAGATGTGGTGACTGCTGTGGTGGCCACCTTCCCCCGGAGGATGACTATGAACATGAAAGCTTTTTTCCCCATGCTGCTGCTGGGCAGCCTGACCCTGAGTGCCTGCAACGCCCCCAAGGAAGAAACCAAGACCACCACGACCACCACGGCCTCGGCGGGCCAGACCGAAACGGCCGCCGCCCCGGCGTCTGGCGGCGCCTGCATGGAGCGCATCCGCAAGGACGGCCTGCGCGTGATTACCAGCCCCGACTACCCGCCCTACGAGTCCACCAACGAGCAGAACGAGATCGTGGGCTTTGACGTGGACATGGTCAATGCGCTGGCCCAGGAAATCGGTGTAGAGGCCAAGTTCACCGGCCAGGGGTTCGATGGCCTGATTCCTTCGCTGATCTCGGGCCGGGCTGACCTGATTGCCGCCGGCCTGACCATGACCGAGGAGCGCGCCAAGTCGGTGGCGTTCAGCGATCCCTACGAGGAAACCAAGAACGTGATTGTGGTCTCTGCTAAGGACACGGCCATCAAGGACGCCGCCACGCTGAACGGCAAGACGGTGGGCGTGCAGCTGGGCACCGTCCAGGCTGACGTGGCCGAGAAGATTGCGGGCGCCGACGTACGCACCTTCAACCTGTTCAGCGAAGCCCTGGCCGCCCTCAAGTCCGGGCAGATCGATTCGATGATCGTGGACGCCCCGGCGGGCCAGAACTATGTCAAGGCCAACAGCGACATCAAGCTGGCCGGCGAGATGGACGGCGGCAACAAGGCCCTGGCGACCCAGCTGGAATGCACCGACCTGGTGGCCGAGCTGAACGCCGCCCTGGCGACGCTGCAGCAAAACGGCGAACTGGACAAGCTGCGCGCCAAGTGGTTCAGCGACCAAGCACAGTGACCGCGGTCTGATGGATTTTCAGCTGATTGCGGACAGCCTGCCTTTCCTGCTTCAGGGGGCTGTCCTGACCTTGCAGGTCACCGCCATCGCGCTGGTGGCCGGGACCATTCTGGGCACCCTGCTGGCGCTGGCGCGGCTGTCGCCCATCAAGCCGCTGGCGTGGCTGGCGACTGCCTATATCGAACTGATTCGCGGTACGCCGCTGCTGGTGCAGATTTTCCTGATTTATTTCGGTCTGCCGCAGATTACCGGCACCAACTTGGAGCCGTTTCCGGCCGGGGTACTGGCCTTCTCGCTGAACTCGGCGGCGTACGTGGCCGAAATCATGCGTTCGGGCATTCAGGGCGTGCCGCGTGGCCAGACCGAGGCCTCGCTGTCGCTGGGCTTTTCGCCGCGCGACACCATGCGCTATATCGTGCTGCCACAGGCGTTCCGCCGGGTGCTGCCCCCGCTGGTGAACGAAGCCCTCAACCTGCTGAAAAACACTTCGCTGCTCTCCTCTATCGCCCTGGTCGAGTTGACCCGCGCTGGGCAGATCGTGGCGGCCCGCAGCTACAAGCCGTTCGAGATGTACCTGGCTATCGCCCTGGTGTACCTGGCGATGACGATGGTGCTGAGTTTCCTGTCCAGCCGCCTGGAAAAGCGCTGGGGGGAAGGTGAGCGCCGATGACTGTGGAACCCGTGAATCCTTCAGTGACGTCAAGAAACGAGGTGTCTATGAACGGTGAACCCATCATTGACGTTCAGAACCTGAACAAGTGGTACGGCCAGCACCACGTCCTGAAAAACGTGAACATCCAGGTGCAGCCGGGACAAAAGGTCGTGGTGGTGGGGCCTTCAGGCTCGGGCAAGTCCACCCTGATTCGCTGCATCAACCGCTTGGAGGAGTTTCAGCAGGGCGACATCGTGGTCAACGGCCACCGCCTGACCGAAGCCCGCAACCTCCCGCTGGTGCGCCGCGAGGTGGGCATGGTGTTCCAGAGCTTCAACCTGTTCCCGCACATGAGCGTGCTGGACAATGTCATGCTGGCGCCCCGCAAGCTGCGCGGCCTGAGCGAAGCCGACGCCAAAGCCCGCGCCGCAGCGTTGCTGGAACGCGTCGGTATAGCCGAGCAGGCTGCCAAGTTCCCAGGCCAGCTTTCGGGTGGACAGCAGCAGCGGGTGGCGATTGCCCGCGCCCTGGCGATGCAGCCCCAGGTGATGCTGTTCGACGAACCGACCTCGGCGCTGGACCCGGAAGTGGTGGGCGAGGTGCTCGACGTGATGCGCGGGCTGGCCGCAGAAGGCATGACCATGATTGTGGTCACGCACGAAATGGGCTTTGCCCGTGAGGTGGCCGACCGGGTGGTGTTCATGGACCGGGGCGAGCTGCTGGAAGACCTGCCGCCCGCCGAATTCTTCGGTGCGCCCCGGCTGGAGCGGACCCAGAACTTCCTCAGCCGCGTGCTGAACCACTAGTACCGCCCCTGGCCCGAACCGTTTCATTTGACGTGATTCATCCAGCCCCTGCTGCCCGCTGCTCCCGCTTCCCGAGTGGCGGGCGGCTTTCTGGGTGGCGTGGCAACCGAGCTTGCAAACGGGCGGACGGCAGCGCAAAGTGAAGAGAACGACAAATTGCTTCCTGTCAGGCCGCCTCCAGGCCCCTGCCTGACCAGCTCAAGTCCCGGCCACGGCTTTGCGCTCACCGTGGGCCTGCCGGGCAGAAAGGACCGTGCATGACTTCAGCCACCCTCCCCAAAACCCAGATGATCAATCTGGGTCTGGGTTATCCGGCCGACGCCCTGCTGCCGCACTCGGTGTTCGAGCAGGCTTCGCAGCACCGCTTTGCACAGGGCGACGCCTACTTCCTGCAGTACGGCGATGAGTGGGGCGACCCCTCGTTGCGGGCGCAGCTGGCCGACTTTCTGACCCGGCACTACGGCTTCGCAGTCCCGCAGGAAGAGCTGCTGATTTCCGGCGGTATCTCGGGTGGGCTGGACATCGTGTGCAACATGCTGGCCCAGCCTGGTGCGGCAGCCATCGTGGAGGACACCACCTATTTCGCCTCGCCCGACATCATGCAGAGCCACGGCCTGACCGTGGTGCCCGCGCCGCTGGACAGTGGCGGCCTGGACCTGGCGGCGCTGGAAGCGTTGGTGCAGCGCTGGCAGCCCCGGCTGGTGTACACCATCCCTTCGCACCACAACCCCACCGGCGTGACCCAGAGCCAGGGGCGCCGCGAAGCGCTGATTGCCCTGGCCGAGCGCTACGACTTTTACGTGGTGGCGGACGAGGTCTACCACCTGCTGAACTACGGCTTTCCTGCGCCGCCCTCTTACTCGGCGTATGTGGGGGGCGGGCGGGTCATTTCGCTGGGAACCTTTTCCAAGATTCTGGCTCCCGGCCTGCGGGTGGGCTGGATTCACGCCCGGCGCGACGTGCTGGAGTTTCTGGTGACCAACCCCACCTTGCAGAGCGCGGGCGGCACCAACCCCATCGGCGCTTCGCTGGTGAGTTCGGTGCTTGAACTGGGGCTGATGGACCAGTATCTGGGCGGCATTATGGACACCTTCGGTTCCCGCGCCGCCGCGATGGTGCAGAGCTTGCAGGCACCAGCGTTCGCGGACTGTGAATTCCGGGTGCCAAATGGCGGCTACTTTGTGTGGCTGCGCCTGCCGCCGGACATGGTGGCCGAGCAGCTGGAGCCCCGCGCGCAGACCTACGGTGTCACCTTCAAGCCGGGCAACATCTTTTCGGTGGAGGGCCGCTACACCGACCACATCCGGCTGTGTTTCGCCTTCAACGACGAAGACCAGATTCGTGAAGGCATCGCCCGGCTGGGTGAGGCCATCGCCAGCATGAGGCGCGGATAGCCGCCGTGCAGATTCAGGACATGCGGCTAAAGGTGCCGGGCGGCGAGGTAGCGGTGCGCCGGCTGCGCCATGTCCCCGGCAGCCCGGCCGACACCCGCGCGCCGCTGGTCTTCCTGCACGATTCGCTGGGCTGCACGGCCACCTGGCGCGACTTTCCGCAGGCGTTGGCCGGAGCGAGCGGCCGCCACGCCCTGCTGTACGACCGGCTCGGGTACGGTGGGTCAGACCCGTTCAGCCGGCCCCGCACCCGCGACTACCTGACCCATGAGGCGCAGGCGGTGCTGCCGGCCGTGCTGGACGCCGCCGGAATGGAGCGGGCGGTGCTGTTCGGGCACAGCGACGGGGCCTCTATCGCGCTGCTGGCGGCGGCCCTCTGCTCAGAGCGGGTGGTGGGCGCGGTGGCCGAGGCCGGGCACATCTTTAACGAGGACGTAACCCGGCGTGGCGTGGAGGCGGCGGCGCAGGCGTACCACACCACTGACATTGCCGAGCGGCTGGTCAAATACCACGGTGACAAGGTGCCCGCTCTTTACCGTGCCTGGACCGACACCTGGCTGGCCGAGGACTACCGCGACTGGACGGTAGAGCCGCTGCTCTCAGGCGTCGTGGCCCCGCTGCTGCTGATTCAGGGCCGGATGGACGAGTACGGCAGCCTGGAACAGCTGTGGCGCACTGCCGCCGCCGCTCAGGGGCCGGTGACTGTGCAGGTGCTTGCCCGCTGCGGCCATACGCCCCACCGGGAGGCGCGGGAAGCGGTGCTCAAAGCTGCGACACACTTCCTGACCGGTCTTGACTGAGGCTAGATGACGAGAGCCACAACGCCTGTTTGACTTGTCCCTTGACCAAGTCTTGAACTCCCTGTGACCCAAAGGTGACATATCTCATGCTAAAGTCGCCGCAAGTTGAAAGCTTATTGCCTTCGTTCCCTGAAATCTCCGCCGCCCCAGTTCTGGGAAGCCGGCCAGGGACGCGGCGCTGACGACTTTAACTCTGACCCTGTGGGGCTGCCTTGTGGCGGCCCCCTTTGTTTTGGAGGTGCCCTATGACTCTCGAATCCCAGTACAAGACCCTGCCCAAGCTGCTCAAGGTGAGCGAAGTGGCCGACTTTACCTGCACCCACGAGCGCACCGTGCGCCGCTGGATTCGTGACGGCCGCCTGCGCGCCGTGGAAGCCCCGCAGGGCGTGAGAATCCACCGCCGCGCCCTGTGGCGTTTCCTGGGGTTGGACCTGGAACTGAGCGCATAAGCGGCCCCGGCCCCCGCAGGATTCGGTATATCCGGACGTTCTGCACGCCTGCATGTGGATAGAGCCCCTACACTGGGCCTATGCCTACCACCCTGTCCGAGCGCCTCAGCCGCGAGCTAGAGGGCCTGCGCGAATCCGGCCTGCTGATTTCTCCCAAGGTGCTGGAGACACCCAACCGGGCACACACCCGCATTGACGGCCGCGACGTGCTGAACCTGGCCAGCAACAACTATCTGGGCTTCGCCGACCATCCGGCGCTGAAAGAGCGGGCCGAAGCTTACTTGCGTGAGTGGGGCGCGGGCGCAGGGGCTGTGCGCGGCATTGCCGGCACGCTGCGTATCCACGAAGATTTCGAGCAGCAACTGGCCGAGTTCAAGCACACCGGCAGCGCGCTGGTGCTGCATTCCGGCTTCACCACCAACCAGGGCGTGCTGGGCGCCTTGCTGCAGCCGGATGACCTGGTCATCAGCGACGAACTGAACCATGCCAGCATCATCGACGGGCTGCGGCTGACCAAAGCCACCAAAAAGATTTTCAAGCACGCCGACATCGCCGACCTGGAGCGGGTCTTGCAGGAGAACGACAGCGACGGCCTCAAGCTGGTCGTGACCGACGGCGTGTTCAGCATGGACGGCGACATCGCACCGCTCGACAAGATCGTGGAAGTGGCCCGCCGCTACGGCGCCGTCACCTATGTGGACGACGCTCACGGCTCCGGCGTGCTGGGCGCAGACGGGCGCGGCACCGTGCACCACTTCGGCTTCGAGCATGCCGATGACGTGATTCAGGTGGGCACGCTGTCCAAGGCCTGGGGCGGGGTGGGCGGCTACGCGGCCGGTCATGCCGACCTGCGCCAGCTGCTGATCAACCGGGCGCGGCCCTACCTGTTCTCCACCGCGCAGCCGCCCGCCGTGGTGGGTGCCCTCTCGGCCGCACTGGAAGAAGTGCAGCGCGACCCCAGCCTGATGGAGCGCCTGTGGGACAACACCCGTTATTTCAAGGCGGGCATCGAGGCGCTGGGCTTCGACCACATGGGCAGCCAGACTCCGATTACGCCCGTCGTGTTCGGTGAAGCGCCCGCCGCCTTTGAAGCCAGCCGCCGACTGCTGGAGCGCGGCATCTTTGCCACCGGTATCGGCTTCCCCACGGTGCCGCTGGGCAAGGCCCGCATCCGTAACATTGTCACTGCCGAGCATACCCGTGACGACCTTGACCGGGCACTGGAAGCGTACAGCGCCGTGGGCAAGGAGCTGGGCGTCATTTAAGAACTGGAGGCAGGGGTCAGGCGTGCGCCAGCAGGGACACGCTGCGGCGTGCCACTGCCCTACCATGTCCCCATGACCAACCCCCACCACCCCCACAGCAAACCGGCCGTGGGTGACGGCCAGGACAAGGGCGCCGATGTGCAGGCCATGTTCGCTGCTATCGCGCCCCGCTACGACCTGCTCAACCGTATTCTCAGCCTGGGTGTGGACCAGACCTGGCGGTACGCCGGCGCCCGTGAGGCCCTTGCCAAGGCGCCGCGCCGCGTGCTGGACATTGCTACCGGCACCGGCGACTTTGCGCTGATGCTCAAGCGGCGTGCTCCTTACGCGCAGGTGACCGGCAGCGACTTCGTGCCGGAAATGCTGGAGATTGCCCGTGTCAAGGGCCGGCAAGCTGGCCTAGAGGTGACCTGGGAAGAGGGCGACGCGCTGGCCCTGCCCTACCCGGATGCCAGTTTCGATACGGTCACCTGCACCTTCGGCTTTCGCAACTTCAGCGACTACGCTCAGGGCCTGGCCGAAATGTACCGGGTGCTGTCGCCCGGTGGCCGGCTGGTCATTCTGGAATTCCCACCACCCGCCGAGAACCTGTTCGGGCGGGTGTACCGGCTGTATTTCCAGCAGGTGTTGCCACGTATCGGGGGGCTGGTCAGCGGGGACAGCAGCGCTTACACCTACCTGCCCGAAAGTGTGCTGGCCTTTCCCGAGCCGGAAGAATTGCTGAAGATGATGCGCTGCGCCGGCTTCAGTGCCCGCTACCGGCCGCTCAGCGGCGGCATCGCCGGGATGTGGGTGGCGGACAAGCGCTAAGCGGCCAGCGGGAAAGCCGGGTTTCCAGAGTTTTGTAAATTTGTACAGATTTCTGTAGCATAGGTCCATGCTGAAACCTTTGCTGTCTGTCTTTGTGCTGGCGCTGGCTGTAACTGCGTCAGCTGCGGCCCAGTCCGGTCCTGCTGCTCCTGCTTCCACCTCAGCCCAAGCCGCAGCAAAGGCTGAAGTTGACACGCTCTCGCTGCTGCTCACCCTGCTGCGCGAAAGGCCACAGGACGTGGCGCTGAGCGTGTATCCAGTCACGCCGGGTCAGCCGCTGCCCGCCCCGCTGCTGGCCCACAACGCCGCCCAGCCGATGCCACTGGCGAGTTCGTTCAAGATCGTGGTGCTGGCGGCCTACGCGCAGGCGGTGGCGGCCGGCGAGCTGGACCCGCAGCAGCCGGTCACGCTGGCCGAATGGGAAAGTTTCTACGTCTTGCAGGACGGTGGCGCCCACGCGGAGGCCCTCAAAAGCCTGAACATTCCCGCCGATGCCTTTGGGCGTGCCAAAGACGGCACGCACGCGGTGCCGCTGGATACCTTGGCCCGCGCCATGATTCAGTTCAGCGACAATGCTGCCACCGACGTTCTCCTGACCCGGCTGGGCCGTGGACGGATAGATGCAGCGGTGCAGCGCCTGGGCCTGAGCGGACAGCAACCGGTAGCTCCGGTGTCCGGTGTGTTTGCTGCCTGGAGCGCTCCGAGTGCCGCTGAACTCCTTACGCTGTCCCCGCAGCAGCGGGCCGACCGCTTCTGGCATGAGGCCGCGCAGTTGGCTGCCTGGCCGAGCCGCCGTCAGCCAGCGCGCATCATCTTCACGGCGCTCCAGAAGGACGCAGCGCTGGGCCGGCAGCTGCAAAATTCCACTTTTCCGGCCGGTACCACTGCCGACTACGCCCAGCTGATGGCTGGCGTGCTGGGCGCGGATACCGGACAATTCTCTGCGGAAGAACAGGCAGTGATGCGCCGGCACTTAGGCTGGCTGACCGAAGTGAGTCCTGAAAATGCCGCCGTGTTCAGCGCCATCTATCTCAAGGGGGGCAATCTGGACCAGGGCGTGCTCACCCAGAACTACGCGCTGACACCCTCGCAGGGTCCCAACGCCGGGCAGAGCATAGCGGTCAGCCTGTTCTTGCGCAATCTGCCCTCCGAACAGGCGCCCCCGCTTCAGGCAGCGCTGAACGAATGGATGCTGCGCCTCGCCTACGACCCGGTCGCGCAAGCGGCAGTGCGGGAAGCGCTGAGGCCACTGCCTTGACAGCTCCACCTTGCCCCGGTGGTCTAGACTTGGCGGATGAGTGATGACGGCCTCCCGCTGGAGCGGTTGACCCGCCTGGAAGCGCGGCTGGCGGCGTTGGAACAGCAGATAGAAGCCCTGCAGACGGATCTCCCTACGGCCGCCCGATCCGGGACGGCCCGGCCCAACCCCTCTGAAGACCGCGCCTGGGCGCTGCTGACCCTGCAAGAACAGTTGCCCGGCGGCGCGGTGCTGTTTGCCGGGCACGCGCAGCTGGGCGCAGGCGGCGACTGGGTGTGGCAGGAAACCCACCCGGTCTCTGCCCTGCTGGACCGGGACTGGTCGGCGGTGTCTGCGTCCCTAGCGGCGCTGGGGCACCCGCTGCGGCTGGCGTTGCTGCGGGCGGCACTGGAAGGACCGCAGGCTGCGTCGGTGCTGGGCGAACAGGTGGGCCTTAGCGGTGGGCAGCTATACCATCACCTGCGCGAACTCCAGGCAGCTGGCTGGCTACACGCCCACGCGCGGGGGCCTTACCGCGTGCCGGGTGAGCGCGTTATTCCCCTGCTGACCGTGCTGGCTGCCTGTGGGCTGCGTGAAGCTGGCCCCCCACCAGAGCCCAGCCCAGCACTGTAGACCCCAAAAAAAACTCCCCCGGCTGGGGGAGTTTGACGTACAGGGCGTGCTTAGACGCTCAGCACCTGGCGGCCGTTGTAGTAGCCACAGCTGGGGCACACGTGGTGGCTCAGCTTCTTGGCGTGGCACTGGGGGCACTCGCCCAGGGCGGGCATGCTCAGGGCGTGGTGGCTGCGGCGCATGTCGCGCTTGCTCTTGCTGGTCTTCTTCTTAGGAACGGGCTTCTTGGACATGGTTCAACTCCTTAGGGGTATTTTGCCGCTGGGCAGGGGGCCGGTGTTCCCCCTGCCCCGAGCGTCTGGAGCCGGTGCGGTAGCGGCCAGCAGCGCTCTTTGTGGTCTTGCCGGGGGGCCTCGGGCGGGCGGGCCCGGACCTTTCTCGCCGTCTCCTGAAATCTTCAGGCGCGAGAGAACAGCAGGCAGTGTAGCATAGCCGCGCCCCTCACGGGTATCCCCCTCTTTCCCCAGCGGGGCACCTGGTCATGGGCCGGTAAGGTGGGCGGATATTTTGTCCCGCCTCCGTCCCATACACTGGGAACCCGTACACTGCGTACACTGGGAAGCGGTGCCCCCCGGCGGCAGGCCGGATTTCCGGGAACCCGGAGGTCTCTGGCCGCGTACAGGAGCGCAGAAGCTCAACCGGACCGACCACTCAGAACGACTGTTTATTCTGGCCCTGTCGCCTGCCGGCGCTGGGGGCCAGCCAGAAAGCGAGAATATGACCAAGAAATTACTTCTCATCGCAGGCGGCGCCCTGCTGCTAACCGGCTGTGGAAGCACCGGCCCCATCCCCCCTTTCGGGCACACCCTGACTCAGGACTGGATCACCGCCGACTTCGACGGCCAGCAGGGCAGCGAGAGCATCTCCCGCACCAATCTGGCCGACATCGTCTTCAACAACAAGGGCGAAATTATCGGCTGGTACGTCAAGAATTATGCCGGTTCACCCTATATCAAGGAAAATGCCGACGGCACCTACGACTTCACGGCGCTGCAGAACGAGCGCGGCATCATCAACCTGGTGAATGGCCCGGCCCTGCAGATTCAGGCCGAAAACCTTGACCCCAAGGCTCCGGTGACCGCGCAGGAACCGCAGCTGTCGAACAATGGAGAGACCAATGAGCAGGTGGCCGTGTTCCGCTACGAGCAGGGCGGCGTGCCGGTCACCAAGACGGTCACCATTCATACCCGGAACTACCTGATCAACGTCAAGACCGAGGTGGGCGGCGGTACCCAGAACTACCAGATGCTGCTGCCTGGCCTGGGCAACGACGGCAACCCGCGCGTGCGGGCGCTGCCGCAGGTGGGCGAGGTGGCGACGGTGCAGGGTGCCGGCGTGACCACCGTGGAAAACATTCGTTACGCCGCCATGCAGCATGTGCCGCCCAACCAGATGTCCCCGGCGATTCTGGTGCGCCCTGAAGGCGGCACCCGCGTGGACGCCCAGATGACCGGCGGCAGCAACGCCCTGCTGACCCTGGGCCTGAGCGGAAACAGCTCGGTGGACGTATACGGCGGCCGCAATGAGCTGATTCACCTCAAGCAGACCGGCTTCTACGGAATGCCCGGTGTCTTCGACCCCAACTGGTTCGGGCACATCAGCCTGGCTATCGTGTCGCTGATGGAACTGCTGCACCGCCTGGTGGGCGACTGGGGCATCGTGATTCTATTGATCGCCGTGCTGCTGCGTCTGGTGATGTGGCCGGTGATGCAGGCGCAGGCCCGCACCACTGCCAAGATGCAGGTGCTGCAGCCCAAGATGAAAGAAATCCAGGACCGCTACAAGGATGCCAAAGACCTGGAGTCCCAGCGGGCCATGCAGATGGAAATGGCGGCGCTCTATAAGGAGCACAACTTCAACCCCGCCGGTTGCCTGAGCAGCTTCCTGCCGCTGCCGGTGCTGATTGCCCTGTGGTCCACCATCCGCAACTTCGAGTTTGACTCGGGCTTCCTTTGGATGCCGGACCTGGCGATTCCCGATCCCCTGTGGATTCTGCCAGCGCTGTACCTGATCGTGAACATGGGCCAGCTGTGGGTCAGCACCCGCCGCACCCCGGAAATGTTCAAGCAGCAGGCCTTCATGTACCTGTTCTTCGTGTACTTTGCCCTGATTTTCCCGGCCGGGGTCAGCATCTACCTGATTATTTCCACCGCCATCGGTATCCTGCAGCAGTTCATCGTGAACAAGCAGGTGGAAGTGGAACTGGCACGCTCCGGTCAGACCGTCCAGAAGACGGCGCCGGCAGCGTCCGCCAAGCGCAAGAACAGCCGCGTGATTGACGCCCCCAAGGACTGAGCTTTCCAGCGCCTTCTGACCTCCCCCACAGTGGGGAGGTTTTCTTTTGGTCGCTTAGCGTCCGGGGGCCGTATATCTGCCAACCAAGGCCAGCTCCGCAGATCATGGGCGGGGGGCAGCAGGCAATAAAAAACCCGCTCACTCGGAGCGGTTATGTTCACTACTCTAGCGCGCTATGCAGTATTCGTCAAGGTTATCCGGGGGCAGGCCGGAATTTACCACCAGCCCCGCCGCCGGAACACCCAGGTAAGGGCGGCAGCCACCAGCACGAAGCTCAGCCAGGCCAGCGCATAGCCGAAGGGCCAGTGCAGTTCGGGCATGTGCTCGAAGTTCATGCCCCATACCCCGGCCAAAAAGGTCAGCGGTAGGAATACGGTGCTCACGGCGGCCAGGGTGCGCATCACTTCGTTCATGCGCTGGCTCTGCACGCTGGAATAGATGCTGAGCAGGTTGGTCAGGTTGTCGCGGCTGGTATCCAGGCGCTTGCACAGGCGGTTCATAGAATCGCGCACGTCGCGGAAGCGCAGCAGGTCCTCTTCCGACGCCGAGGCGTGCCGCGCGAGCAGCACCAGGGCGTCCTGGGCTTCCAGGCACAGCCGCCGCGCCTGAGTCAGCCGCTGCTTGAGCCCGAACACCGTCGGAACCAGCCGCTTCTGGTGCTGGTCCTGCTGCTCCCCGAACATGCCCAGCTCCAGCTCGTCAATGCGGTCTTCGAGATTGTGGACGAATTCGGCGTAGCTGCGTGCCCCTTGGTCCAGCAGCCGAAAGGCGATATCTCCGGCAGAGCTGGCCGGGTCGTGCTCCAGCGTAGCGCGGACCTCGGCCAGGTACGCGGGCTCGTCCGAGCTGAGCGACAGCAGGCGGTCGCTGTACAGAAACAGGGTCAGGCGCTGGGATTCTTCTCCCAGTTCTTCCGGACTGCATAGGAAGCGGAAGGTGAGCACGTCGCCCTCGGGATAGCTGCTGTAGTGGCTGGGGTGCCCTTCCTCCAGGGCGTCTTCCAGGGCCAGTTTGTTCATGGGGAAACTGGCTTGCAGCTGCTCCAATTCCTGTTCACTGGGCTGCGCCACATGCACCCAGATGTCGGCCGGTGGCCTTCCCGGCAAGGGGTCCAGCAGCTTTCCGGTAAAATCGGCGGCCTCAATCACCCGCTCAGTCTAGTGTGAGACGGTACAGCGTGAGACGGCCCGGTATGGCACAGCCCTGTATGGCACGGCGCAGTGTAAGAGCGGCCCGGCGGCAGGCAATAAAAAACCCGCTCACTCGGAGCGGTTATGTCTATTACTCTAGCGCGCTATGCAGTATTCGTCAAGGCTATCCAGGGCTCATGCTGTTCGGCGCCTGTGCCCACCTCAACCTTCAGGGGTGTCCGTGCCGGTCCAGACCGGGCCGGCCGGCTGCTGCTGGGTGAGGCAGTGGAACGACCCGCCCCCCTCGATAATCTGGCGGCTGGGCAGGCCGATGACCTCGCGGCCGGGGAACAGGGGCCGCAGGATCTCCAGGGCCCGTTCGTCGTTGGGGTCGCCGTACTGCGGCACTGCCACAAAGCCGTTGCCGATATAGAAGTTGGCGTAAGTAGGCGGCAAGCGGCCTTCGGCTCCTTCCAGCCGGTTCGCGGGCAGCGGCAGCTCCACGATGTAGAACGGTTGACCCTGCGCGTCGGTCATCTGCCGCAGTTGCTGCAGGTTGCCGGCCATCACGGCATGGTTGGCGTCGGTTTCGTCCTCGGCCACGCTGGTCACGATGGTGCGCGGATCCGTGAAACGGGTGATGGTGTCAATGTGCCCGTCGGTGTGGTCGTTTTCCAGACCGCCGTCCAGCCACAGCAGGTTGCGCACGCCCAGGGTGTCATTCAGCAGCGCCGCATAGCCTTCTTCGGTCAGGTCAGGATTACGGGTGTCGGTCAGGAAGCAGGAGCGGGTGGTCAGGCCCACGCCGTCCCCGGTCACTTCCAGGCCGCCGCCTTCCAGCACTTCGGGGCGGTCCCAGTGGCCCATACCCAGGTGCTCGGCGACATATTCGGGAATGCGGTTGTCGTTTTCCCACTCGAACTTGCCGCCCCAGGAGTTGAATTCCCAGTTCACCAGGGCCACTTCGCCGGCAGCGTTCCGCACGAAGATGGGGCCATTGTCGCGCACCCAGGAATCGTCCAGGGGCACCTGATGGAAGGTGACATTGGCGGCGTCTGCGCCCAGGCGCTCGCGGGCGTCGGCTTCGCACTCGGCACTGCGGCACAGCAGCTCCACCGGCTCAAAGCGGGCGATGGTCCGCACCAGCTCGGCATATTCGCGGCGCACACCCTCCAGGTGGCCGAACCACAGCTCATCGTCAGCGGGCCAACTCATCCAGGTGGCCACGTGCGGCTCCCACTCGGCAGGCATGGCAAAGCCCAGGTCACGGGGCGCGGGGTCAGCGGGGGTCAGATGCTTCATGGCTTCTATTAAATCACTTGCGTTCTTCCGCCTGGCTTTTCCCTACCGGGTCACTGCCCGATGTGGAAGGCCAGTGTCTGCGGGCCGGGAGCCAGGCCCAGGCGGCTACAGGTCAGCCGCGCCCCGGCAAAGTTGAGGCGCTGGCCGCTGTCGCAGCTGGCTTGCCACTCTTGCAGCAACTGGTAGGTGGGCTGTTGCCCCAGCAGCAGCGCTGTAAAGTCGGCCGCTATTCCTGCGGGCGTGCCCGGTTGGCCGTACTCCTGCGGCGTGAAGGAAGCCTGCGCCCCGGCAAAGTTCAGGGCGGCCCCCACCACCCGGCCCTGCGAAGTGTAGACCTGAAGCTGTGGGCCTGGTCCCGCCCCGGCCGGCGCAGTGGTGTACACGAACTCCCAAACGGAGCCTGCGATGGGCTGCCGTCCGGCCGCTTGGCAGTGGTTCGCTTCGCAGAACTGGGTGCCCTGCACGGCGACGGGCCGGTTCAGCAGACCCGCCGCCTGGGCCGTGCCGGATGCCAGGACGCCCAGGGTCAGCAGCGCTGGGATGAAGTGCTTTGCCATAGCCCTTAGCCTTTCAGTCTTCTCTGAAACCGGGGTGAGCGGCCCGGATGGCTGGGTTCCATCACTCACCCTGACCCGGTGCAAGGCGACGTGCTGACCCTGGAGGAGCTGGCAACCTTCCTCAAGGTCAGCGAAACCACCACTTACAGCCTGGTTCGCAGCGGCGAACTTCCAGGCCGCAAGGTGGGGCGTGAGTGGCGCTTTGTCCGCTCGCAGATTCTGGCCTGGCTGATGTCGGGCACGGAGGGCAATATGGCAGAGGCCAATGGCATGGTTCAGCTGGGCGAGGACGGCGGCGAGTACAAGGTAGAAGGCGGCCGCGAGTATGTGGCGATGTGGCTGCCCCTCACCCGCCAGGAAAAGGCCGCTCAGGTCGAGAAGGCGGCCCGTGAAGGGGTGATGCTCAGCGAGCTGGTGGCGGACTATCTGCGGGATTGGGCCAAAGAGGACTGAGCCGAGGACATCACGCAAAAAAGTGGATGGGGGAAGGCAGTCCCGTGAGCCGCCTTCCCCCATCCCCTTCCCAGGGTTACTGCTGGCTCAGCCAGTCCTGCGCCACTTTGGCGGCGTCCTCACCGTTCACGGCAATGCGGCCGTTCAGCTCGGCCAGGGTGGTT
Organism: Deinococcus proteolyticus MRP; assembly: GCF_000190555.1. Lineage (GTDB taxonomy): Bacteria > Deinococcota > Deinococci > Deinococcales > Deinococcaceae > Deinococcus > Deinococcus proteolyticus. The sequence continues at coordinate 2,106,997 of NC_015161.1, read as the reverse complement.
TCGTCCAGCCGCGCAAACACAGGGTTCATCACGTCGGCAATCTGGGGGAACTTGTCCAGTGTCTCCTCGCGCACCGTCAGGGCGGGCTGGTACACCGCCACGGCTCCTTCGGGGTCGGTCAGGGCTTTCAGGCCCAGGGCGCTGATGGCGCCGTCGGTGCCGTAGGCCATCGCCGCGTTCACACCGCTGGTGCCCTGCGCGGCGGCGGTTTCGGTCTGGGTGGTGTTGCCACCGGGCACGATCACCAGCTGGTCCGGGGTAAGGCTAAAGCCGTAGGTGGCTTCGAAGGCTTTGAGGGCGTCGGGGCGGTCCACGAACTCCTGGCTGGCGGCCAGCTTCACCTTGCCGCCGCCGCTGACCCAGCGGCCGAAGTCGGCCATGGTCTCCAGACCATTTTCCTCGGCCAGTCCCTGCGGCACGGCCACGGCCCAGGTGTTGTTGGCCGGAGCGCGGTCCAGCCACACGATGCCGTTCTCGGCGTCCAGCCGCTTGACCGTGTCGTAGGCCTGCTGGGCGTCACGGCTCACCGCTTCGTCAATCCCCGCGCCCGCCTCGTTCAGGATATAGATGGCGCTGCCGGTGTACTCGGGGTACAGGTCGATTTCGCCCTGTTCCAGCGCCTTGCGGACCACGTTGGTCGCGCCGGTGCTGCACTTGTCGTTTACGGTAAAGCCTGCGTCTATCAGGCTCAGCTTGGTAACCTGGCACAGCAGCGCGCCCTCGGTGTCAATCTTGCTGCCCACGGTGACGGTGCCGGTCTGGCCAGTGGCCGCCGTGCTGCTGGCTGCCGGGGCAGTGCTGGAAGCCGCGTCGCTGGCTGTCTCGGTAGTCGAAGCGCTCTGCTGGGTGGTGGCCGTAGAAACCGTGGTGGCCGTGGTGGTCTCGGTCTCTTTTTGCGGAGCGCAGCCGGCCAGCAGGGCGGCGCTGAGGGTCAGGATGACGGGTGCGGTTTTCATGATGTGCCTCCAGGGGCTGCGGGAATACAGGACAGGGATGGGCTAGGGCTGCTTGTGGTGGCACGGCCCAGGAAAGGTAGAGGCAGGTCAGCACTCGTTGGGGGGCCGGATATTCAGGCTAGCGGGCCAGCGCCGCCGGGCCGGCCATGTGTTAAAGCCGCCCTAATGCCTGGCTGTGCCGCTGCCGCAAGCGTGGCCTAAAGTGAACGGATGAACCGCGCGCGCCCCGACCCCATCCTGCTGCTGGGCGCGGCACTGGGGCTGCTGGCCCTGGCGCTGCCGTGGGTCAACTTCCGTGAGAACCGCCTGGTGCTGGGTGAGGGCGTCTCGCTGCTGAGCAGCGGGGCGGCCGCCTGGGTCCTGCCTGCCCTGTGGCTGGCCCTGGGTGCCCTGGCCTGGGCCGGTGGGGAGCGTTCCCGGCAGGGTATGAGCGGCGCAGCAGGGGCCTGGGCAGGCGCAGTCCTGTTCCCCCTGACCTGCGCGGCGGTGGGTTGGCTGCTGGGGTACGCCGCCAGCGCCCTGGTAGGGCAGGCCACGCCTTTGGCCCGCGTCTCCCCTGCCGGCGGGTTCTGGCTCAGCGTGCTGGCGCTGTACGTGGCAGGCTTCGGCCTGAGCCGCTGGCCGGGGCCGGCCCACCTGGCAGGACTGCTGGGACTGCTGGCGTTCGCCGCCGTGCCGCTGCTGGGCTGGTGGCAGGACCTGGGGCTGTCCCAGGAGTACGCCAACATTGCCGCGACCTTCTGGCCGCAGCTGGGGCTGCATCTGGCCCTCAGTCTCACGGCGCTGGGGCTGGCGCTGATTCTGGGACTGCCGCTGGGTCTGGCGGCGGCCCGTTATGAGCGGCTGTCGGGCAGCGTGCTGGGGGTGGCCGGGTTTCTGCAAACCATTCCTTCGGTGGCGCTGTTCGGGCTGGTGTTGCCGGTGTTTTCTGCGCTGGGCCGCGACACTACGCTGGGGGTCTACCTGGCCTGGGCAGGCGGAGCCCTGCTGCTGGGCGGGGCACTGTGGCGGCTGTTCGGGGGGCGGATAGCGGGCCTGCTGGGTGGGCTGCTGGCCCTGCTGGGTCTTCAGGCGCTGCTGCTGCTGGGCGGCCTGGCCCTGATCGGGCTGCTGGAAGGGGCCTGGCTGGGGGGGCGCAGCTTCAGCCCGCAGGCGCTCTCCTTGTCAGCTCCACTGTCGGCATGGGGTGTGCGCGGCATCGGCGCGGCGCCGGCGCTGTTGGCGCTGACCATCTACGCCCTGCTCCCGGTCGTGACCAATACCTTCGTGGGGCTGCGCTCGGTGCCCCCGGCCCTGACCGACGCCGCCCGTGGCCTGGGCATGACAGAGGGCCAGATTTTGCGCCGCGCCGAGTGGCCCATCGCGCTGCCGTTTGTGATGGAAGGAGTCCGCGCCGCGCTGGTGCTCACCTTCGGCATCGCCACCATCGCGCCGCTGATTGGCGCAGGGGGCCTGGGCTTTTTTATTCAGCGGGGGGTGGAAGGAAATGTGCCGGACCTGGTGCTGCTGGGCGCGCTGCCTATCGTGCTGGTGGCCCTGCTGCTGAGTGGGGTGGTGGGCTGGCTGGGCGCCCGCCTGACCCCGCCGGGCCTGCGCCCGGAAACCGCCCTGGTTCAGGAAGCGAGGAACACGCCATGATCGAATTCCGAGAAGTCACCAAGCAGTTTGCCGGCGGCCCGCCCGTGCTGAGCGGCATTACCCTGGCCGTTCCCGAGGGCGAGCTGGTGGTGCTGATCGGCCCCAGCGGCAGCGGCAAAAGCACCCTGATGCGGCTGGTCAACCGTCTGATCGAGCCCACCTCCGGCAGCGTGTGGGTGGACGGCCGCGACGTGGCCGAAGTGGACGTGGTGGAGCTGCGCCGCAACATCGGCTACGTGATTCAGAGTGTGGGGCTTTTTCCGCACCTGACGGTGGCCCAGAACGTAGAACTGGTGCCCAGCATCACCGGGGTGCCCGCTGCTCAGCGCCGCCGCCGCGCCGAGGAACTGCTGGCCCTGATGGGTCTGGAGCCGGCCGCCTACGCCGAGCGCTACCCCCGGCAGCTGTCGGGCGGGCAGCAGCAGCGTGTAGGCATCGCCCGCGCTCTGGCCGCCGACCCCGCCTACCTGCTGATGGACGAACCGTTCAGCGCGCTGGACCCCATCACCCGCGAAGGGCTGCAGGACCAGTTCATCCAGCTCAAGCGCGACTTGGGCCAGACCATCCTGTTCGTGACGCACGATGTGGAGGAAGCGGTGCGGCTGGGCGACCGCATCTGCCTGCTGGGAGACGGCGTCATTCAGCAGTTCGGCCCGCCGGACGAGTTGCTGCACCGCCCGGCCAACGGCTTCGCGGCTTCCTTTCTGGGCGACAGCCGCGAGCTGCTGCGCCTGGTCCTGCGGACCGCCGCCGACTACATGCGCCCGCCCGACCCGGCCGCCCGCGGGCAGGTGGGGCTGGACTGGCCGGCAGACCGCGCCCTTTCGGCGCTGCTGGGGGACGGCGGGGCGGCCATGCAGGTGGTGGCCCCTTCCGGTGAGGTGGTCGGCTCGCTGCGCCTGAGCGATTTCGCCCGCTCGCCCGCTGAACTGCAGCCGGCAGGGCCGCCCGCATGAGCCGCCCCGGCCTTCAGGTCGCCCTGCTGGCCGCCGGCTGGGCTGCGTTCTTTTGGCTGGTGTCGGCGCAGGAGCTGTGGGCGCGGACGCTGAGCCGGCTCTTTCCTGGGGTCAGTACGCCAGTCTATGAGCGCAACACCCTCTGGGAGCTGACCTGGCAGCACCTGAGCCTGATCGGAGTGACCATGGCACTGGTGCTGCTGATCGGCGTGGGTCTGGGGGTGTGGGCCACCCGGCCGCAGGGTCGCGCCTTCTTGCCGCTGGTGAACAACCTCACTACTGTGGGGCAAACTTTCCCGCCCATTGCGGTACTGTTTCTGGCCCTGCCGCTGGTGGGTTTTGGTGCGGTGGGAGCGGTGGCTGCCCTGACGCTCTACGCCCTATTGCCGGTGACCCGCTCCACGGTGCTGGGCCTGCAAGGGGTGGAAGCGCCGGTGCTGGACGCTGCCCGGGGGCTGGGTCTCAGCGCGGCGCAGCGGCTGTGGCGGCTGGAAGTCCCGGTGGCGCTGCCGGCCATCCTGTCGGGCATCCGTACGGCGCTGGTGCTGACCGTGGCCACTGCTACCCTGGCCCCGATGGTCGGCACCGGGGGCCTGGGTGTACCTATCATCGCCGGACTGGGCGCCGACAACTTGGCGCTGATTCTGCAGGGGGCCGTTCCGGTGGCGCTCCTGGCCCTCCTGGGCGATTTCACCATGCGCACGCTGGAACGCCGGCTGACTCCCTGGGCCAGCTGAGCCTTCAGTTGCCTCAGGAAGTCAGCCCGTCAACGGCTCAGGGTCAGGCGGAGGTTCTCTCCGTAGCCACTGACCGCCGTGAGCCGCACTCCGGCTGTCCGGTCAGCGGTGCCCTGCCCCTGTCCCTCTTCGGCGTCCAGCTGGCCGGGGCGCCAGCGCAGCTGCAGCACCTTCCAGCGGCCGCCCTCTATCAGCAGCACACGGGCCTGCACCTCGCCGGCCCAGATGCACATGGTGTCTTCCGGGCAGCGGCTGTCCTGCACCCCCAGCACGGCGACCCGGGCGCTGCCTGGCGCCCCTGGTGTCCCCAGCGTCCCCAGCTCGCCGGCCCCCAGCTTGACGCTCTGGCGCGGGTTCCGGGCGTCCTGCTGCTCGGTCTGTAGCGCAGGAGGCGCCTGCAGCGGAGCGCTCTGGGCCAGAGTAGCGGGAGAAGCGGCAAGCAACAATGCAAACATCCATTTTTCCATGCCGCCAGGGTAATCTTCCTACCTGATGCAATCCTGCGCTGCAGGTCAATCCGGTGTCAGTTCTGCCCCATCACTCTCATGAGAGGGCCTCCTAAATTGAAGCTGTGCTGAAAATCGGTTCCTATGTCCTGGGTGCGCTGGTGCTGTTCGCCGCAGTGTTCGCGCTGCTGCCGGCCAGCAGTCCGCGCACCGAGACGGGAGCCACGCTGCACGGTGTGTCGCTGACCCTGTATCCGGCCAGTGACCCCGACGCTTCTTGGAGATTCGAAGCCAACCAGGTGGTCAACGACCCCCTGAGCGGCGAAACCCATCTGTCCCGCCTGAAAGACGGTGGCCGCTGGCTGCGCGAGCGCGACGCAGCCGGGCAACTTACCGGCAAGACCGTGCTGGACGCACGTCTGGCCGCCGATGACCTGACCATTGACCGGCAGGACAACATGGTGACCGATGCCGCCACCATCACGTTGGTCAGGGAGTGCGCGGTGGTCAAGCTGACTGGCAACGACGCCCAGCCGGTGCGAGTCGAGCAGAACACCGGGTTCAGTGCTCCCCTGGCCGAGGTGGACTCCCCGGCCATTGTGGGTGAGGTGCTGGACATGCGCATGACCTTTGACTTCGAGATTCTGGAAAGCAGTGAGAAATCCAGCTTTGGCTGGGATATGAATGCAGCCGAGCAATGTGTCGGTGGCGAGCGCGTCCCGGTCTGACCGGCGGCGCGGCAGCACTCCACTTCCCTTTTCTTTTTCCCTCCCGTTCGTCTCTTCCCTATTTCTCTCGAACATTCCCTGAGGAGGAATTCCCATGCTTCTGAACCCCACTGCCAAAAAAGCCGTCACCTTCGCCCTGCTGTCCCTGACCGGAACCGGTGTGCTGGCCCAGGCCAACGCCAACCGCATCATCAAAATTCAGGGTGCGCCGCGTGGCGACCTGCGAAACGGCCCCATCACCTTTAGCGGCAACCCGGTCCGCGCCACCGTCAGCACGCTCAGCATCACGGCCACCGAGGCCCGGCTGGCGGCACCCCAGGGCCAGACCATCGTAGGGTCGCAGGGCAAGCGCAATTCACGCTTTACCGGCGATGTGCGCGTGCAGCGTGGCCGCCTGGCGGCCCAGGGCTCGGAGCTGGTCTACAGCGAGGCCACCGGTCAGGGCGTGCTGCGTGGCAGCGCCCGCGCTTCCTTCGTGCCTGAGAACCGCAGCGGCGAAACCGTGCAAATCAAGGCCGAAAGCATGAGCCTGGACGTAGACAACAACGTTTCGACCTCCAAAGGCAGCGTGGTGCTGCGCCAGGGCAACCAGAGCGCCGCCGCCTCGCAGCTGGTCTTTGACGAGGACCGCGAGCTGGGCGTGCTGACCGGTTCTCCCCGCCTGCGCCAGGAAGCCAGCGGCAACCAGAAGGAGATGCTGATTACCGGTGGTGAGGTGCGCGCCCTGACCGGCAACAAGACCATCTACGTGAAGGGCAACGTGAAGCTGGTACAGGGCTCGATTACCACCACCGGCAATGCCCTGTTCTACGACGACAATAAGAACGTGGCCTACGTGGTGGGCAACGCTGTGAGCCGCGATTCCAAGAGCGGTTCCACCGTGCGGGCACCTTCCAGCGGCGCTCTGGAGCAGCGCACTGACCTGGCCCGCGTGCGTACCCTAAACAGCGGCTATAACATCCCCACCTCGCAGTTCAAGCTGCGCGGCGAGTAAGCCGGGCAGGCGAGGCGGTGGCGCAATGAGGAGCAATGGCCGCAAGGCCGGGGGATGGGGATTCGCAGCTGCACTGATGGTGGGACTGGCGCTGAGCTTCGGTGCAGCGCTGGCCCAGACGCCCTGGCCGGCTGCGCCCTCCTCCCCGCCTGCTGCCGCTCCGGCCCCAGCGAAACCGGGTCAGCCCGCCGGGAACAGCCCGGCTGCCGCCAGTCCTGGCGCGGTGCTTGAAGACGGTTCAGCCTCTGAGCAGACAGCTCCCGAGGAGTCGGCTGCTGATGCTGGGGACGCCGGTGAGTGGGCCGACGATGACTGGGACGCCGGTGATTGGGCCGATGACGACTGGGCTGAGATTGAGCGCTGGGCTGAGGAAACGGCCACGCCGGAAGGGGCAGAGAGGGCCGCGGAGGCAGCGCCGGGGAACGAGTATTCGTCCCTGGAGCTGCTGCGCCAGGGCGACGACGGCCAGCAGCGCCGCATTCGGGTGGTGCGTAAGGGTACGGACGACGCCAGCGGCATCTTCACCATTTGTCAGCCGCAGGAGGGCGAGGACCCGAACGGTCCTAGCCTGGCCGTGTTCAGTGAGTCCGGCGCCGGCGGGGTCGAAATCAGTATCGACAAGAACCTGATTCGGGTGCCGCTGGCCCTGGTTACCCAACGCCAGCGACCCGACGGCACGGCTGGAGACGGCCAGATTGAAGCGGGCGGCGGTACGGCCCGGCTGCTGGACGAAGCCCCGGCAGGCGCCACCGACCGCCTGAGCCGCTGCGCCGTGGCCGCCGAATCCCGCGACGTGCCCGGCGCCGTGCAGGTGACGCAGGGGCAGACCCAGCTGACCGGCCAGCGCCTCAAGTACGACGAGTCTGACGGGGTGGCGCGCATCGACGGCCCGATTACTTTCCGGCGGGACGTACCGGACAGCGAGTCCGGTGACCTGTCCGGCACGTCCGGCAGCATTGAGGTGGATGTGGACCGCGAGCGCACGGTGCTGGTGGGCAACGTGGTCCTGAATTCCAGCGGGGGCCGGGTCAGCCGCGCCGCCCGCGTGGAATACGACGACGCAGCCAACTTGGCCCGCCTGATCGGCACTCCCGAGCAGCCTGCGGTGACCACCCGTGGGCAGGAGCGGCTGCAGGCCGCCGAGATTCTCTATGACCTGGACCGCGACGAGGCGGTGGCCTGGGCTTCGGCCGGGGTACGTATCAGCGGCGAGTTCTCGGACGGCCCCTAAGAGCGCAGCTGATGGAAATGGGAGCGGGAGCCTGGCTGGTTCCCGCTCCCGCTACTGTGCCGGGTTCTGCTGCTCACCCAGCGCAGCCAGGGCTTCTCGCAGGGTCTGGGCGCTGCGTTCCAGCTCCTGGGTCTCTTCATGGGTCAGCGGGGGGTGCAGCGTCTGCTCTATTCCGCCCCGGCCGACCACCCGGGGCAGGGACATGGCGATTCCGTACGGGGTCGGACCGCTCACGGTCAGGATGGCGCGGCGGTTGAGGATGATGGCTTCCACGATGCGGGCCAGTGCGGCGCCGATGCCGTAGTAGGTGGCCCGCTTGCCCGAGATGATGGCGGCGGCGGCGTCGCGGGTGCCCCGGTCAATCTCGGCCCGGAGATCGCTGTTCCAGGGCAGGTCACGGGCCGCCATGAACTCCTCTACCCCCAGTCCGGCAATCTGCGCCGTACTCCAGGCCAGCACTTCGCTGTCGCCGTGCTCGCCCAGCACGTAGCCGTGCACGTGCGTGGCGTCCACGCCGGCCCGCTGGGCAATCAGGTGCCGGAAGCGGGCGCTGTCCAGCACGGTCCCCGACCCCAACACAATCTGCTCGGCCGGTGCGTAGCTGGCAGCCAGGTCGGTAAGCAGGTCCACCGGGTTGGTTGCAATGACCAGCGCAGCCAGAGGGGCCGCCTCGCAAATCTGCGGAATCAGTTCCTGGAAGATGGCTGCGTTACGGCCCAGCAGTTCCAGGCGGGTTTCGCCCGGCTGCTGGTTGGCGCCGGCGGCCACCACCACCGCTTCACAGCCGCTCAGAGCTGAAAAGTCTCCACTCGTCACCCGGGTGCCGTGGCTGACCGGAGCGGCGTGCGCGATGTCCTCGGCCTCGGCGCGGGCGCGGTCTGCGTCGCGGTCCACCAGCACCAGGTCACTGCAGGTGCCGCGCAGGGTGAGGGCGTAGGCTGCCGTCGCCCCTACGAAGCCGCTCCCGACCACACCGACTTTCACCGGGCACCTCCGGTAGCACCCCGGCCGCTGGGCCGGCGCACCGTTAGGACCGGCACCGGGCTGCGGGCCACCAGTTTCTCGGCAGTGCTGCCCAGGAGGAAGTGCTCCAAGGGCCCGCGTGCGTGGGTGCCCACCACCAGCAGGTCAGCCTGCCAGGCCTGGGCGGCATCCAGCAGGCCGCTGACCGGGTCGCCCACCAGCTGCTCGTGACTCTCCCCTGGCTGGACCAGCCCTGCCAGCTGCCTGGCGTCGCCCTGCTCCACGGTTTCCAGCAAAACGGGGTCATAGCTCATCGGGGCGAGGCCACCCATGATGTCCGGCGAGGCAGTCATGCGAACATCCACCGCATGCAGCAGCCGCAGCTGTGCCCCGGGAAAGCGCGTGCGGGCCACTTCCAGCGCGTACAGCGAGGAAGGCGAGAAGTCGATACCGACCGCGATGCGGCTGAAACCTCCGGCTGGGTTGGACATGCTTCAGCCTACGCCACTCCGGTAAGGCAGATGTCACCGGCCAAAGGTGGCCCGCCTCAGGGGAGAACTGGGGCGGGCCATGAGGTCCAGCGTTTTACTGGGTTACCGGGCCGGCTGTTATTCAGTGTCGTAGCCCAGCAGCTCCAGCAGCCGCTCCAGCTCCTCGCGGGAGCCGTAGTTCAGCTCAATGCGGCCCTTATCTTCGCCGGTAATCTTGACGCGGGTGCCGGTGCGGCGGCTAAGGTCCACCTCAATCTGCTTGAAGGGGCGCGGCGGATTGACCCGGACCGGCTCGGCGGCGGCCCGGTCCCGGCGCAGGGCCTCGGCTTCGCGGACATTCAGCCCCCGGCGGCGAATCTGCTCCAGCGCCCAAAGGCGGTCGGTTTCCGGCTGGGCCAGGATGGCGCGGGCGTGTCCAGCGCTAATGTCGCCGGCTTCCAGCGCCTGCAGTGCGGCGTCCGGCAGGCTGAGCAGCCGCAGCGCGTTGGCCACAGTGCTGCGGCCCTTGCCCACGGCCTGCGCCACCCCTTCCTGATTCAGGCCGTGCTCCATCAGCGTCTTGTAGGCGCGGGCTTCTTCCAGCGGGCCGAGGTCCTCGCGCTGCAGGTTCTCAATAATGGCGATTTCCAGCGCTTCCCGGTCCGACAGGTCGCGGATGATGACCGGCAGTTCATCCACCCCGGCCAGCTGCGAGGCCCGCCAGCGGCGCTCCCCCGCCACAATTTCAAAGGCGTCGCCGCGCGGGCGTACCAGCAGCGGCTGCAGGATGCCTTTTTCACGGATGCTCTGGGCCAGCTCGGCCAGGGCGGTCGGCTCGAACACCTGCCGGGGCTGGTAGGCCGCCTGCATCACCCGGCTGGTGGGAAGCAGCTGCACGCCACGGCGCTCCTGCTCCTGTTCGGCGGCCGTCTCTACTTCGGCGGCGCGGGGGCGACTTCCTTCCTTGCGGCTCAGCAGAGCGTCCAGGCCACGGCCCAGGCTGGGTTTTTTAGGACTTTTGGACACGCTCCATCACCTCCCCGGCCAAGCGCTGGTAGGCGGCGGCCCCCAGCGAATTGGGGGCAAACAGGTTGATAGGCTGCGCGAAGCTGGGCGCTTCCGACAGCCGCACGTTGCGGGGAATCACGGCGCTGAAGACCAGCGACCCGAAATGCTTACGCACCGTGGTCTCGACCTCCTGCGCCAGGTTGGTGCGGCCATCGAACATGGTGAGCACGACGCCCAGCACCTGAAGCTGCGGGTTGAGGCTCTCCTGCACCCGCTCCACCGTTTCCATCAGGCCGGCCAGCCCTTCCAGTGCAAAGTATTCGGCTTGCAGGGGAATAATCAGCCGGTGCGCAGCGGCCAGCACATTCACGGTCAGTGGCCCCAGGCTGGGCGGCGCGTCAATGATGGCCAGGTCGTAGCCACTCACGCTGGCCAGCAGGCGCGAAAGGGCGTCGGGGTCATCGGCCAGTTCCACACCGGCCCCGGCCAGGTCAGGGGTGGCCGGCAGGACGTCCAGTCCCGGCTGCACCGACGCCTGGGTGTATTTGCTCACCTTGCCCGGCAGTCCCAGGGCTTCGTACAGCCCTTCCTCAGCGTCGCGCAGTCCCAGGGCACTGGTGGCGTTGCCCTGCGGGTCCATGTCCAGCAGCAGCACCCGCTGCCCCTGTGCGGCCAGATAAGCAGCCAAGTTCACCGCTGTGGTGGTCTTGGCCACGCCGCCCTTTTGATTGACTATTCCTATGATTTTCACGGTAGCTGCCTCTTGATGGTTGCCTGTGGGTAGATATGTCGGATGAAATGCTCTGCTGCCTGCCTGGGGCGTCCGCTCAGGCGGCTCAGCCCAGCGGCCGCTTGTTGGGAATGCCGGTGCGGCGAGGGTAGGTGTCTGGCGTCTCGGCCACTTTGCGCAGCACCAGCAGGCAGCGGGCGTCGCCCAGTACCGGCAGCTGCCCCTGCCACTCGCCCCCAAGCTCTGCGCCGACCAGCCCTGCTGCCCGCAGTCCAGCGGCGCGCTCCTCGGCGCTCAGCTGTGCCTTTTGGGCGACCAGCATACCGCCGGGCTTCAGCAGGGGCAGCGCCAGCTCGGCCAGGACCGGCAGCGCTGCCACCGCGCGGGTCACGACCACATCGTAGGCTCCCCGGTGCTGTGGGTCACGCCCAACTTCCTCGGCGCGGCCGGTCAGTCCCTGGACGGCAAGCCCCAGCGCCTGCGCCGTCCGCTCCACAAAAGCCACCTTCTTGGCGGTGGCGTCCAGCGCTGTGATGCGCAGGTCGGGCCGCACAATCGCCAGTGGTAAGGCGGGGAAACCAGCTCCAGTGCCCAGGTCCAGTACAGCGGCACCGGTGGCCCACTCGCCAGCGTTTAGGCAGCCCAGCGAGTCCACGAAATGCTTGAGGACGATGTCACGCTCGGACTGCAGAGCAGTCAGGTTCATCTGGGCCGAGCCTTCCAAAAGCCGCCCGTACAGCCCAGCGAACTGCTTCGTCTGTGCAGAAGTCAGAGGATGTCCACCCTCGGCGGCGGCCCCTTGAAGCAGACGGCAGCCGGCTTCGCTGAGTAAGGTGGGTGCAGCAGGTGGTGAGGGTTCAGAGCCGGCAGACATCATTCCTGGCAGTATAGCGGCCGGGCGACTGGGGGCGATTGTTTCACATGAAACACCGGACCACATGCCCCGGCCTGTTTCACGTGAAACGCAAAGGTGTTCAGCTGTGAGCTGAGCGGCCGCCGCCGCCCTGTCGCTGCTTCAGATGCACCAGCAGCGCACTGATATCGGCGTGGCGCACGCCCTGAATGCGGCTGGCCTGCTCCACTGTGGTGGGGGCATGCCTCAGCAGCTTCTCGCGGCCCTCCAGCGACAGCGAGGGCACTGCCGCAAAGTCCACGCCGCTCAGGCTGAGGCGGCCAGCTTTCGCCTCGGCGTCCAGCTGCCGGCGGGCGCGGTCCAGGTAGCCGGCGTACTTGACCCGGATTTCCACCGCTTCCTTTTCCTCGCGGCTCAGTTCGGGTAGCTGCACCCCCTGAGCTTCCAGGTCGACCAGCGAGACTTCAGGTCGCCGCAGGTGCACCTCGGCCGGCTTCCCGTCCAGCCGCTGCCGGGCCAGGGCCTGCATTCCCGCTTCTACCCGGCGGTACTTGGCCTGCACGGCGTCCAGCTGCACTTGCCCGACCAGCCCCAGCCGCTGCGCCAGTGGGGTCAGGCGCTCGTCGGCATTGTCCTGGCGCACCAGCAGGCGATGCTCCACCCGGCTGGTCATCATCCGGAACGGTTCGTCGCAGCCCTTGAGCATCAAGTCGTCCAGCAGCACGCCCAGGTAACCGTCGGCGCGGCTGAACGTCTCCTCGCTCAGTCCGGCGGCGCGGCGGGCGGCGGCCGTGCCGGCCACCAGGCCCTGCATGGCCGCTTCTTCATAGCCACTGGTGCCGTTCAGCTGCCCAGCCGTATAGACGCCGGGCAGCCGGCGCGACTCCAGGTTCATGGTCAGCTCGGTAGAGTCCACCACGTCGTATTCCACTGCGTAGGCGTAGCGCTGAATCACGGCTTGCTCGAAGCCGGGCAGAGTCCGGACCAACACGTCCTGCAGTTCCGGCGGCAGGCTGGACGAAAAGCCCTGCAGGTAAACTTCGCTGGTTTCGAGGCCCTCCGGTTCTACGAACAGCAGGTGCCGGTCATGGTGGGCGAAACGCATAATCTTGTCTTCAATGCTGGGGCAGTAGCGGGCGCCCAGGGCGTCGATATCGCCAGCGTACATGGCCGAGTGGCCAATGTTCTCGGCCACCAGCCGGTGCGTGAGCGGAGTGGTATGGGTCTGCCAGGTGGGGGAGGCCTCGGCATGTGGCCCAGGTGTGCCGGTAAAGCTGCGGGCAGGCTGGTCGGCCGGAATCACGGTGAGGTCGCCGAAGCGGACCGAGTCGGCCCGCACGCGGGGGGGCGTGCCGGTCTTGAAGCGTTTGAGGGTGTGCCCACCCTGCTCCAGCGCTGCACTGAGGTAGCGCGAAGGCGGTTCGCCCTGCCGGCCTTCGTGGCGCGACTGCCGGCCGTACCAGGTCACGCCGCGCATAAAGGTTCCGGCCGCCACCACCACGCTGCGCCCCCAGAAACGCCGTCCGTCGGTGGTGACCACCCACCACCCACCCTGACCGTCGCTTTCCAGGTCGGCGGCCTCGCCGCGCAGGATGTCCAGCTCCGGGACCGACAGCAGCGCGTCCTGTGCCACCGTAGCGTACAGGTCGCGCTCGTTTTGCACCCGCAGCGACTGCACCGCCGGCCCCTTGCTGGCGTTCAGGACGCGGGTGTGAATGGCCGTCTGGTCCGCAAGCGTGGGCATCAGGCCGCCCAGCGCCTGCAGTTCGAACACCAGTTGGCTTTTGCCAGGGCCGCCCACCGAGGGGTTGCAAGGCATCCGCCCGATGGTGGCGGGGTTGCCCACCAACATGGCCGCCCGGCCAAACTTTGCAGCGGCCCAGGCGGCTTCGATTCCCGCGTGGCCGCCGCCGATAACGATGACGTTCCAGCGGTTCTTCATGCCTGCCAGCTTAGCTGGTGGCTAAGGGAATCATTGTGTGCTAGCGGGCGTCAGCGTAGAGTGCAGGCCTTCTCACTCACAGCTTGGATGTCATCTGTAAACTCACGAACGGCAAGCGAGATAAATGGAGAAGCTGGGTCTCCTCAGCGCTTTGCAAACTGTGAACCATAAGGGTAAAAGATTGTCTGACACGCATGGGAGGGTGAACTTCCCAGCCGCCAGCTGGCCCTTGCTGCCGCATGAATTGGGTTATGATGGCAGGGCACATCAATCCACAATCTGTTTCTCTGCTGCCCCGTCCTGGGCCTGCACCGGCCAGTGGCTTTGGCCTCCGGGTGCCAGTCACACGGGTTGCCGGCAGAACCCAGGAGACCAAGATATGAAGATTCAACCGTTCACCGCGGAACCCATCCGCTGGGTTTCCGAGCAGGGCGAACCGCTTCAGGCGCTGCCCGAGCGCTACACGCCCGAGTTTCTGCGGGGGCTGTACCGTGAGATGTTCCGCGCCCGTGAGTTCGACCGCAAGCTGATTACCCTGCTGCGTCAGGGCCGGACCAGCTTCTACGCTCAGGCGCACGGCATGGAAGCCACTCAGGTGGGGCTGGCCCGCGCTTGCCGCGCCGGGCACGACTGGTGGTGGCTGTACTACCGTGACCACCCCATCATGCTCACCCTGGGTGTGCCGATGCTGCAGATCATCAGCCAAATCATGGGCACCAACACCGACGTGTGTAAGGGCCGTCAGATGCCGCACCACTTCAGCGCGCCCAGTCACAACGTCGTTTCTATCAGCTCCAGCATCGCTTCGCAGATTCCGCCGGCCACCGGCACCGCCATGGCGCAGAAGTACCTGGGTACCGACGAAATCACCGTCTGCACCTTCGGGGACGGCGCGACCAGCGAAGGCGACTGGCATGCCGGAATCAACATGGCCGCTGTGAAGCAGGCCCCGGTGATGTTCGTGTGCGAGAACAACCAGTGGGCTATTTCGACCGGCGTGACCGACCAGACGGCCAGCGAAACCATCCATATCAAAGCCCGCGCCTACGGCATTCCCGGCTATTACGTGGACGGCAACGACGTGGTGGCTGTATTGGAAGTGATGAGCCACGTGGCCGAGCGGATTCGCAGCGGCGAAGGTCCCGCTATCGTGGAGGCCCTGACCTACCGCGTGGGCTCGCACTCCAACGCCGATGCCGACGCTGAGAAGCACTACCGGACCCGCGAAGAAGTGGAGCAGTGGACCGGCCGCGACCCGATCGACCGCGTGGAAAAACTGCTGGCGCACCTGGGAAGCCCGGTGACTTCGGAGGAGAAAGAAGCGCTGGCGCAGGAAGTGAATGCCGAAGTGAACGCCGCCATTGAGGAAGCGGCCGCCAGCGGCACCCCTGATTGGGACGTGATGTTCCAGGACGTGTACGCCGAGCAACCCCCGCACCTGGCCGAGCAAGAAGCCTACGTGCGTGCCGAACAGGAGGTGGGCGCATGAGCCTGATTGCACAGGAACGGAACGCTACCGAGGATGTCGCAGGCGGCGAGACCCGCACCATCAACCTCATCACCGCCGTGACCGAGGCGCTGGACGAGGAGCTGACCCGCGACGAGCGCGTGGTGGTGTTCGGAGAAGACGTGGGCCCGCGCGGCGGAGTCTTCATGGCCACTGCCGGCCTGACCGCCAAGCACGGTGAGCACCGCGTGTTCAACACGCCGCTGTCCGAAGCCGCCATCGTGGGGGCCGCCATCGGCATGGCGCTGAGGGGCATGCGCCCGGTGGCGGAAATTCAGTTCGCCGACTACATGGGCCCGGCTTTCGACCAGATTTTGTCGCAGGCTGCCAAAATCCGTTACCGCTCCGGTGGCCACAACAAGGCCCCAATGGTCATCCGTACGCCCTCGGGCGGGGGCGTGAAGGGCGGACACCACCACAGCCAGAGCCCGGAAAGCTATTACGTCCATATGGCGGGAGTGCAGGTCGTGATGCCCAGCACTCCCTACGACGCCAAGGGCCTGCTCAAGTCCGCCCTGCGCGGCGAGGACCCGGTGATCTTCTTCGAGCCCAAGCGGCTGTACCGTGCGGCCAAGGGCGAGGTGCCTGTCAGCGATTACACCGTGCCTATCGGCAAGGCGGCGCTGCGGCGTGAGGGCCATGACCTGACCATCATCGGTTACGGCGGTGTGATGCCGGATGTGATGGACGCTGCACAGGCGCTGGCCGGCGAGGGCGTGCAGGCCGAGGTGCTGGACCTGCGCTCGCTGATGCCCTGGGACAAGGAAGCGGTGCTGGAAAGTGTCGCCAAGACCGGCCGCGCCGTGCTGGTCAGCGAGGCTCCCCGCACCGCCAACTTCATGGGCGAGGTGGCCTACTCCATTCAGGAGGCGCTGTTCGACTCGCTGCTGGCTCCGGTGATTCAGGTGGCCGGTTTCGATACGCCTTATCCCTACGTGCAGGACAAGATCTACCTGCCGGGCGGCAACCGCATCGCGGCGGCCTGCGTGCGGGTGCTGAACTACTAGGTGCACTACTGGGTGCCCCGGTGCCCTGTGCAGGAGGGGCTGCAGCTTCCAGCGGCCCTGCTACCCTGAGTCACGAATCTGCAATGTATCCCCTGGGCCTGCAGGCCCAAAATTCAAGCCGGGCCTGCGGGCCTGGAATTCACGAACGAGGTGACCGATGAAAGAAGTGCTGCTGCCTGAACTGGCCGAGAGCGTGGTCGAAGGTGAGATTCTCAAGTGGATGGTCGCGGAAGGAGACACTGTCGCGGCCGAGCAACCCCTGTGCGAAGTGATGACCGACAAGGTGACGGTCGAACTGCCCAGCCCCTTCGCCGGCACCGTATCGCGCCTGTTGGTCAAAGAAGGCGACGTGGTGGCGGTCCACGCGCCCATCCTGGTGCTGGATGAAATGGGCGGCGCAGCAGCGGCGCCGGCAGCCGACTCGGGCCAGAGTTCCGGTGCCGGTCAGGCACCCAGCCCCGAGCAGGCCATTCAGGGCACCGGCGAGAACCCTACGACCGACGGTGTGCAGCTGCCCCCGCAGGCCGAGGAAGAGCGCTCCATCGTGGAAGCCGGCCACATTGCCAAGGACGAGGATTCCAGCAGCCTGTTCAAGGCTTTCGAGACGGGCGGCGCCGTCAAGGTACAGGGGCTGGGCAGGGGAGACGCCCCCAGCCCGCAGGCTGCCCGCGAAGCTGGCAGTGTGGGCGCGGCGGCAGGCCGCAGCGATGGCCGCGTACTGGCCGTACCTGCAGCCCGCCAGCTGGCCCGCGAGATGGGCATTGACCTGAAGGACGTGCGCGGCTCCGGTCCCAATGGCCGCATCCGCATTGCCGACGTGGCGGGCCATATCAAGGCCCAGGCTCCTGCGGCCAGCGCTGCGGCTCCGGTAGGCGGTCAGGGCGGCTTGCCCGTCGCTCCGGTGCAATACCGCACCCCCAAAGGCTACGAGCACCTCGAAGAGCGGGTGCCGCTGCGGGGCATGCGCCGCGCCATCTCCAACCAGATGCTGGCCAGCCACCTGTACACCGTGCGCACCCTGACGGTAGACGAAATCAACATGACCAAACTGGTGCAGTTCCGTGACCGCGTGAAGGGCGAAGCCGCCGCGGCGGGCGTGAAAATCAGCTACCTGCCGTTCATCTTCAAGGCGGTGGCTGCCGCGCTCAAGAAGTACCCCAGCCTGAACACCTCCTTTGACGAGGCCACCCAGGAAATCGTGCAGAAGCGCTACTACAACATGGGCATGGCCGTCGCCACCGACGCCGGCCTGACTGTGCCGGTGCTGCGCGACGTGGACAAGAAGTCCGTGTACGAGCTGGCCCGTGAAGTGGTGGACCTGGCCGCCCGCGCTCAGGAAGGCAAGCTGAAAGGCGACGAGCTGGCCGGGAGCACCTTCGCCATCACCAACATCGGCTCTATCGGTGCGCTGTTCTCCTTCCCCATCATCAACGTGCCCGACGCGGCCATTCTGGGCATTCACTCCATCCAGAAGCGCCCCATCGTGAACGAGAACGATGAAATCGAAATCGCGCACATGATGTACATTTCGCTGTCGTTCGACCACCGCCTGGTGGACGGTGCCGAGGCGGCCCGCTTCTGCAAGGAAGTGATTCGCCTGCTGGAAAACCCGGACCGCCTGATGTTGGAAGCGATGTAATCTCCGCCCCACGAGCGCCGCGCCGGAGATCAGTTCCGGCGCGGCGCTCTCTATGATGAGACATGGCGTTTCTTCAGCCCAGCTCAAGGTGGGGCCGGTGCAGGTCACGTCGGCGTCAGCTTGACTCCTTATGCTGGGAAAACTGAATGGCGGGTCGGTGACAGGCCCACAGGAATTTTAGGCGTTGTACAACACGTTCTGGATAGGGCTGAAGCCACCGAGAGGAATGTCCAGAGTGGAAATGGAGATGAAGATGAACATGAAAGCTGCTGGAACTTGGTTGAAGGGGGCCGTGGCCCTGCTGGCCTTGTCCGGCCTAGGGGCGCCGGCTGGCGCGCTCGACATGATGGTGTGGGATCAGAACCTGGACACCAAGCTGGCTTACGGCGAGTCGGCGGGCGGAGTGATGCGCGGGCAGATGGTGCGTGACGCTTCGGGGCGGGTGGTCATTCTGTTTTCCCGCAGTGACCCGGAACGTGCCCGGGCGCAGTACCCCGGCCTGCGCTCTCGCTACGAGGGCGAGGTGCGCGGCAGTCAGGTGCTGATCAAGCTGCCTGGCGGCCTGCAGAGCCTGGAACAGTTCCTGGCTTCCTATAGACTGAAACTCGACCTTACCGAAATTTCAGGAGGAAGATAGATGCTGCCCCAACTGCTGCTGGTCGAAGACGATCCCCACCTGGGCCCCTTGCTGCGCGACTATCTGAACGCGGATTATCAGGTGCATCACGCCGCCACCCTACGTTCGGCCGAGGACTGGCTGGGGACCCACGCTCCGCAACTGATTCTGCTGGACCTGAACCTGCCCGACGGCGACGGTCTGGACCTGGTGGCGCGCCTGCGGCAGTACTCTTCCACGCCGGTGCTGGTGCTGTCGGCCCGCTCCGATGTGCAGCAGCGGGTGGCCGGCCTGAACGCCGGCGCCGACGACTACCTCACCAAGCCGTTTGCCATGCCGGAACTCGAAGCCCGCATCACCGCCCTGCTGCGCCGCACGGCGTCGGGCGGCGGCGTGAATCTGGGCAACACCAGCCTCTCGACCAGCTCGCTGACCATGACGGTGGGTGACCAGCACATCAACCTGACCGAGCACGAGGCCCGCATTCTGGAACTGATGATGCGGACCCCCGAGCGGGTCTTCAGCCGCGCCGATATCGAGTCACACCTGTACGGCTGGGAAACCCCCAGCTCCAACTCGGTCGAGGTCCGTATCTCGCAGCTGCGTAAGAAGCTGGACGGGGCCGGGTCGGATCTGCGAATCCGCACCATCCGCAACGTCGGCTACGTTCTGCAAAGCTAGCGGCCGGGAAGGCAAGGCAGCCGGTGCCCGGAACGCTCCCCATGCTCAGCAGCGCCAAGGTGGCCTGGCACGAGAGCCTGCGCTTCCGGCTGGCGCTGGCGTTCAGCCTGGTCACGCTGGTGCTGGTCACGGTGGTGGGCGGCGCCATGATGACCCTGATGCTGCGCGGGATGGACAGCCAGTTTCAGATGCGGCTGGCCGACCGCACCGACACCCTCTCGCAGCGCCTGAGCAATCCGTCGGCGGGCTTAGGCGAGTCGCTGGCGCCTGCCCTGGACAACTTCTCGGCCGTGGTGGACGGGCAGGGAACAGTGGTCCTCGCCTCGCAGGATTCGTCGCTGCAGCTGCAGCCTGGGGACCATTTTCCTTACCCGCTGGACGGCGACCTCAGCGTTGACGGCGTGGCTTTCCGGGGGGCGTCCCGGCAGCTGACCGGGTTCTTCGAGGGGCAGACGCTGTGGGTGGCACTGCCCAGCGAGCCGCTGGTGGATGCCCGCGAGGCGGCCAGCCGCGCTCTGCTGCTGGCCGTGATGGTGACTCCGCTGCTGACGTTGCTGCTGGGTTACCTGCTGGGTCAGCGGATGCTGTCGCACCTGGGCCGCGCCGCGCTGCTGGCCGACCGGATTGACCCGGCGCACAGCGTGGCGGCGCTGCCGCTGCCCGAGCGGCGGGACGAGGTACACCGGCTGCTCAGCGCCATCAACCGGTTGCTGGTGCGGATAGATGCCCAGCAGTACCGCGAAAAGGCCCTGCTGGGCCAGATCGTGCATGAGCTGGGCGCACCGCTGACCGTGCTCAAGGCCACGCTGGACCGCGCCGGCGAGCGCACCGGCGACCCCGAAATCCAGAAGGCGGCCCTGGTCACCGATGAGCTGACCTTTACCACCCAGGACCTGATGCAGCTGGCCCGCGGTGAACTGGAGCTGAAGCTGGTGTGGCACCTGATTGGGGCCGCCACGCTGCGGGACCGCCTGGAGCGGCTGGTGCCGGGCACCAAGTACGGCGGCGACTGGACCGGCATGATTCTGTGCGATCCAGACCGGCTGACCCAGGCCCTGCGTAACCTGCTGGCCAACGCCCGCCGGGCCGCCGGGCCAGGGGGGCAGGTCACGTTGGACCTGGCGTCGCTGGGCGAGCAGCTGCAGTTCACCGTGCGCGACTCTGGCCCGGGCCTGCCCGCCGACCTGGGCGAGCGCATCTTTGACCCGTTCGTGAGTGGCAGTGGGTCCAGCGGCCTGGGCCTGAGCGTCAGCCGGCAGATTGCCGAAATGCACGGCGGCGCGCTAACCGGCGGCAACAGCGTGGATGGGGGCGCCGAGTTCCGCCTGAGCATTCCCGACGCCCTGCTGGAAGGCGAGGGCGACGAGCACGATGAGCATGACGAGGAGCTGGCTGTCTCTGCAGGAGTCCCAGGGTAAGAGGTCCACGGGAGAAGGCCCTGGCCGCTCCCGTATGCTGGGCAGGTGAGCCTGTTCGCTCCCCACCCTGCACCTTCGCCCGACGCCGAGCTGCTGGCGCTGCTGACCCTGCGGCTGACCCCAGGACTGGGAACACGCCGCATAGAGGCGCTGCGCCGCCACTTCGGGACGGCGCAGGCAGCGCTGGAAGTTCCACCTGAGGCGCTGCGCGAGGTGCCCGGGCTGGACCGCCGCAGCGCAGCGGCCATCGGCATGGCGCCCCCGCGTGAGTCGGCCGCGCAGGAGCTGGAAAAGGTGGCGGCGGCTCGCCAGGCCGGCAAGGACATTACCCTGCTGGGCCGGGGCCTGCCCGGTTACCCACCGGCCCTGGAAGCCCTGGGCGACCCGCCTGCCGTGCTGTGGGTGCGTGGACCGCTGCCGGAGCTGCCGCCCACGCCGCCGGCCGTAGGCATTGTGGGCACCCGCAGCGCCAGCCCGCATGCCCTGAGCCTGACCCGCCAGATTGCCGCCGAGCTGGCCGGCACGGGGCTGACTGTGGTCAGCGGCCTGGCGCGGGGTGTGGATACCGCTGCCCACAGCGCTGCCGTGGAGGCCGGGGGCCTGAGTATCGGGGTGGTGGGACATGCCGTGGACCGGGTCTACCCCGCCGAGAACGTGGACCTGGCCCGCCGGCTCACGCTGGTCAGCGAATACCCGCTGGGCACCGGCCCCAAGGCGCACCACTTTCCGCAGAGAAACCGGCTGATTGCGGCGCTCTCTGCTGGCGTGCTGGTGGTAGAAGGCGAGCTGAAGTCCGGCTCACTGATTACCGCCACCCACGCGCTGGAGTGCGGGCGCACCGTCTTCGCCGTGCCGGGCCGTGCAGGCGACCTGCGGGCGTCCGGTCCCCACCGCCTGCTGCGCGAAGGTGCCGTGCTGACCGAAACGGCCGCCGATATCCTGACCGAGCTGGGCTGGGAAGCGCGGGCTGCAGGCGCAGGCGCAGGCGAGGATGTCCCAGACCTGCCCCCGGAGCAGGCGGCCACCTACAGCGCCCTGACCGAACCGCGCACGCTGGACGATCTGGCTGCCCTGACGGGCCTGGGCCTAGCCGAGCTGCAAACGGCCCTGATGATGCTGCAACTTTCCGGCCTGGCCGAGGACAGCGGCGGGCGCTGGCTACGGCGCTAGGAGAACAGCGGCGATGTCGGGAACGGCAGCAGCAGGCTGGCCCCGAGCAGAAACGGGGTCAGGCTGGGATAAAAGGTTGGCCGTCCAGGAACGTGCCGGTTGAGCAGGAGCGGGACGCCACCCAGCAGGCTGACCAGCCAGGGCAGCAGGTACAGTTCCAGTGTCGGCAGGGCGGCGACCATCAACCCAGAGGCCAGGGATTCAGCGGCGCGGCTGCGTGGCGTCTGGGGCCCCGCGTTCTCCCTGCCTTCCCCGCTCACCCCATGCGGTGTCGGTACACCAGCTGACCGCCCAGCAGACCGCCGGCCAGAGCCAACCCCAGACCTGCGCCGCTTAGCGCTTTGCCCAGGCCGCGCTGGCCCCGGCGGCGGGCCAGCAGCGAACCCACGTTCAGCAGAAAAGCTGTCTCGTTCAGGGCGCCGTGAATCAGGCCGGTGCGCCGCGCCTGCCCGCGTGCCGTGCTCCACTCGGTCCAGCCGCTGGCAATGGCACCCAGGCCGCCCACCGTGCCCAGCAGCAGGGCCGTGTCGGCTGCCTGCTCGCGGCGCCGGCGCTCTTCAGCGCTGTGGCCCAGCGGAGCAAAGTCCAGCATGCCGGCAATTATCCACCCGCCCAGCGGCAGGTGAACCAGGGCCGGGTGCAGCGGATGGCCCAGCCACTCGCCGCGCAGGGCGCCCACCACGCCCTCCGGAAGCCGGTCCAGGGCCGCGTTCAGCGCCTGCTGCACCTCTAATGAAAGCCCGTCTACAGCGGAGTGCTCGGACAGCAGGTCTTCGGCGCGGTTGCTGGGGCTGGTGTCTGCAAAGGTCAGGTTCATGGTGCGTCACCTCATCTGGGGTCATCTGGGAAGGGGGAAAAAGCCGGAAGTGGGGATGGCCGCAGTCTAACCACCCCTGCCCCGGGGCAGTCCCGGCTGCGACTTGCCGGATGCTTTACACTCTGGGGTTGATGACGCTTCCTTCCTCCAGCCCGGCAAGCGAGTCTGGCCCTGGCCTGGCACGCGACTCTGGGCGGCCGCGCAGCCAGCCGCAGCCGGGCCACCTGTACGATGTCGCCATTGTCGGCGCGGGGCTGGCCGGTTCCGAGTTGGCTCTGCGGCTGGCAGAGGCCGGGCACGACGTGCTGCTGGTCACCCAGGCGCTGGACCACGTGGGCAACCTGTACGCCCCCACGCTGGCCGGGGCCGCTTTCCCGGCGGACAGCCATCTGGGCGCTCTGGCGGCCGAACTGCCGCAAGGAGCCGACAGCTGGACCTTCCACCGGCGGCTCAAGGCGCGGCTGGAAAGTACGGATGGCCTGCACCTGCTGCAAAGCACCGTGTCCAGCCTGGACGAAGAACCTGCGGAGGACGGCGGCGAGCGGCTGCGCCTCGGCACCTGGGAAGGCCCGACGCTGCTGGCCCGCCGCGCCGTGCTGGCGGTGGGTGCCTTTCTCAAAGGAAGGTTGCTGGTAGGAGACACGATGGAAGACGCAGGCCGCCTCTCCGAGGTCGCCTACGATTTCCTGGCCGACGACCTGGCCCGCAGCGGTGTCTATCTGACCGGCGCGGCGCAGGAGGCGGCCGCGGTGGAGGGAGCGCCGCCTTACGAGGTGCGCTTCCTGACGCTGGCAGGGAGCGAGCTGGACGGCTTCCGCGTGGAGCGGTTCAGCGAGCTGTACGCCCTGGGCCGCTGCACGCCGCAGGGTGACTCGTACCGCCGCGTGCTGGAAGATGCCGCTGCGCTGGCCATGCAGCTGGGTGCCCGGCCGAGTGAGGGGGAGGCATGATTTACCGGCTGGGCGATTTCCAGTTTCCGTCTGCTCCCGAGAGCCTGTACCCGCAGACGCCGCAGCGTCCCTGGGTGCTGGAAGTGGGCTTTGGCGACGGCCGCTTCTGGCCGCACTTTGCCCGCACCTTTGCCGCAGTGCCCAACTATCTGGGCGTAGAAATCAGCGGTGTATCGCTGCTCAAGGCGCACCGCCGCCTGAAAGAAGCGGGCCTGGACAACGCTGTCCTGACCAAGCTGCCTGCCGAGGTGCTGGTGCGCGAAGTGGTTCCCCACGGCGCACTGGACCTGATGGTGGTCAATTTTCCCGACCCCTGGCCTAAAGCCGGACACGAGGACCACCGGCTGCTGCGGGCCGACTTTTTCCGCCTGGCCGCCAGCCGCCTGAAGCCCGGCGGCGCGGTGCTGCTGACCACCGACCACGACGAATATTTCGACTTTGCCTGTGCTCAGGCGGAGGCCAGCGGCGTGATGCGCGTAGAGCGTGTGGAGCCGCCGGCCGCTGCGCTCGAAACCAAATATGCCCTCAAGTGGCGCGACCTGGGCCTGAGGCCGCAGCACGCCCGCTTTGTGCCCACTGCCCATTCCGAGGTGCCGTACAGCGGCTACGCTCCCTACCCCCCCCAGGAGGACGACCCCACCGTGCCCCACAGCATCGTTCAGCTGCCCGCCCAGTTCGATCCCCGCACCTTCAGCAAGCACACCGCCCGTGACCCGCGTGGAGTCTGGACGGTGGTGCTGCTGGACCTGTACGCCAGCCTGCGCCGCAGTGAACATGGCTCCAGCTGGGTGGCCCTGGCGCACGTGGTGGAAGGAGACCTGACCCAGGAAGTGCTGATCGACGTGACCGCCCGTGAGGACGGCAGCACGCTGGTCCGCCTGGGCCGCTTCGGCGGGCCGATTATTACCCCGGGGGTCAAGGCGGCGGTGGGGGTGCTTACCGACCGCCTGGCCGAGCTGGGCGCGCAAGTGCGGCACCGGGGCTACTAGGGCCCCTGGCCGCCCTACCGGATAGAGTGGATTCGCAGGCTGCCCGGCAGCGTGCTCAGGTCCAGCGCAGCCCAGTGGCTGTGCGCGGTGACCACCGGCACGTCCAGCCGCGCAGCCATCGCCAGGGCGTAGCGGTCGCCCAGCGACAGACCTGACTGCGGCCCCAGCGCGGCGAGGCGGCCGGCCAGCTCGGCGTCGTGTTCGTGCCCCACGTCAATCCGAATCACTTTCTTCAGGCGGGCGGCGACCAGGTCCGGCTCGTGAACGTCGCTGCGGCGTGACAGCTGGGTCAGCATCTCGGTCCAGGTCACGGCGTGCATGGCGGAATTTTCCAGCAGTTCGGCCACACTGCTGGCTCCTTCCTTGTTGAGGACATAACTGAGCAGCGAGCTGGCGTCCAGCACACAGCGGGTGGGCAGGGTCATAGGGAGCATTGTAAACTTCCTGTCTGCCATGACTCTTTCAGTGACGGACCCGCACTTCGGCCAGCAGCCCATGAGCGCCCTGCTACCGGCCCTGCGCCGGGCGCTGGAGGAGCGGGATGAGGTGGGCTTCAGCGTCCCCGACCCGGACCTGGGCCTGGGGCTGTATGCCGGCGAAACAGGCCCGGCTGGCCGGCACCGCCCCTGGGCCGTCTGGACCGACCTGGCCGACCTGCTGGACGCCCACCTGCTGATTGGCAGGCGGGAGGCAGGAAAAGTGCGCCTGACCCTGCGCCCCCGTGCAGGCCGCCTGGACACGGCCCGCGACTACAGCGCCGGCAGCGAATTCGCCCGCATAGACAAGCTGGAAGACCCGGTGCTGCTGTTCACGCTGGTCGAGGCGCTGCGCCGCGCCGCACCCCCGGAAGGTGGCCGGGTGCTGGCGCTGGGGGTCGGCAGCGGCCGTGAGCTGGACGCCCTGACGCTGGCCTTTCCGGGCCGGCGGCTAGAGGTGCTGGGCCTGGACCTGGACACTTCAGCGCTGGCAGCGGCGCAGGTGCGGCATCCCGGCTTTACCTTTCAGCAACGGGACATCGGCGCACTGCCGGCTGAGCTGGGCCGCTTTGACCTGGTGCTGGCCCTCAGCGTGCTGCAAAGCCGGGATGTCAGCCTGGACGGGGTGCTGCGCACACTCCACCGCTCACACCTGAACCCGAGTGGCGGGCTGGTGCTGGGCTTTCCCAACGCGCGCTACAGCGGCGGCGAAGTGAGCTATGGAGCGCGGCTGCGCAACTTTGCCCGGCCCGACCTCAGCCTGCTGTTCGCGGATGTGGCCCAGGCCCGGCGTTATCTGCACAAGCACGGGTTTAAAGTGTTCGTGACCGGCAAGCATGAGGTGCTGGTCACGGCAATTCCGGCCGGCGCCACCACACCGGCAGGGCTGGACCTGTAGGGGGCGGCGACAGCGGCGATAAATGAAGAGCCGGGCAAGTCGCTGCACTTGCCCAGCTTGAACAACAGGGGCGCTTCCCCTTACTGCTGGATGTCCTGCATGTTCTTTTCCAGCTCGGCCAACTTTTCCTGAGGGTCGGCCTTGGGGTCCAGGCCGTTGGCGTCGGCGTCGCCGGTGGCGCCCTGCATGCCCTCGGTAATTTCGGCCTGCTGGTCGGTATCCACGTACCCGCTGGTGGCGGTTTCCTGCGTGCTGTCTTTGGTCATAGTGCAGTCTGTTCCCCCAGGGAGCCGCTGTGCTGAGGATTGTCCCAAACTGGCGTTAACGCGGGCGGCCCGGACCGTGACCGTCTCGCCCAGCAGCTGCAACATGATCTGCTGGGCGGCCTGCGGGTCGCCGGTCACGTAATACTCGACCTGTGGGCTGGCCAGTTGCAGGCTGGTGGGCTGCGGGCTGCTCGGCTGCGGCGTAGAGGATGGCTCGGCCGCCGGGGCCAGCAGACCGCGCTCGGCCAGTACTCGGGCCGTCTGGCGGGCCACAGCGCCGCCGCTGTCCACCAGGGTGAACTGGTCCTTGAATTCACGCCGGATGCTGCCGGACAAAAAAGGGTAGTGAGTGCAGCCCAGCACCAGCTGGTCGGCACCGGCCTCGGCCAGCGGGCGCAGCAGCTGCCGCAGCAGGGCGCGGGCGTCGGGGCTGTCGGCCTCGCCCCGCTCCACCAGCGGCACCAGTTTGGGGCTGGTGGTCAGCATCACCTGCACGCCGCGTGGCGCCGCCCACTCGGCAACCGACTGCTGCAACTTGGAGCCGCGCAGGGTGGCCGGGGTGGCCATCACTCCAATCACGCCGCTGCGGGTGTTCAGCGCCGCCGGCTTGACGGCCGGCACCAGGCCCACGACAGGCCACTCCGGAAAGGTGCCGCGCAGATGCTGCAGGCCGTAGGCGGAAGCCGTGTTGCAGGCGACCACCAGCGCCTTGCAGCCGCGCCCGTGCAGCCAGCGGGCCGCCGCCTCCGTAAGCCGGCGGATGTCGTCGTCGCTGCGGGTGCCGTAGGGAAGGTGTGCCGTATCGGCCAGGTAGCAAAAGCGCTCGTCAGGCAGGGCGCGGCGCAGTTCGGCCAGAACGCTCAGGCCGCCGACTCCGCTGTCGAATACCCCGATAGGCGCTGCGTCGTTCACCGCGCCATCATAGCGCCCGCGCCGCCGCGCCCTGCTCCATATCAGGCGCCGTGGACCCGCGCCCGCTTCTCGGCCTCGATGGCCCGCTGCAGCTCGGTAATCTGCCGCAGGATGTCGGCCTGCTGGGTGGGTGGCGCGTCCAGGAGCTGTGACTTGAGCAGCTTCACCTCGCCCCGCAGCGACTCGATGCTCAGGCCCACTTGGATGTCGTCTACGGCCGCCGCCGCGTAGGTCTGCTGCTTGGCCTCGTATTCCTCGTGGCCGGCACGCGAGATGTTGCCGCTCTGACGGGTTTCGAACATCATCCGAATCAGCTGCCCCTCTTCGGGCTGGCCCCGGAACACACTCATGATGTCGTCGGTGCTCTGGGCGCCCTGGGCCGCCAACATGACCTTGCGGACCAGCTCGTTGCGCCAGCCCAGCGTGCCGTCCAGCTTGGCCAGCAGCCGGGGGTCCACCAGCAGCTGCCGCAGCAGGGCCAGCTCGCGGTCCTCCTCGTGGCCGCCGCCCTGGCTCATGCCGGCCAGGTGGGTATCGGTCAGAGTGCGCCGCTTGGCCTTGGACCCGATCCAGTCCAGCAGGGCCTGCGGGCGGATATCCAGCAGTTCGCACACCTTGGCCCGCATCTGGTCGGCGCCCTCGTCCAGCGGGTCCAGGTTCTGCATGCGTGGCAGCAGCTCCATCAGGATTTTGCGCTTGCCGTCGCGGCTGTCCAGGCCGTACCGGTCGCGGGCGGCGTGTACCCGGTACTCGATTTCGTTCAGGCCGCCCTGCAGTGCCCGCTGAATGCTCTGCACGTCGCCTTCGCGCAGGGCATCGGCCGGGTCCTTGCCGCTGGGCACGCTGGTGGCCCGCACCTGAAAGCGGGCGCCCACCGTCTGGTCCAGCCCCGACAGCGTGGCCTTGAGGCCGGCCTCGTCGCGGTCGAACATCAGCACCAGTTCGCGGGCGCCCAGGCGTTCCAGCAGCGCGGCGTGCTCGGCCGTCAGCGCGGTGCCCAGGCTGGCCACCGCCCCGGCGAACCCGTGCTGCTGCAGGGCGATCACGTCCATGTACCCCTCGGCCACAATCAGGGGCTGGCCGTCTTTCAGCACGCTGCGGGCGCGGTGCAGGCCGTACAGCAGCTCGCCTTTCTTGAAGGCGTCCGTCTCGGGGGTGTTGAGGTACTTGGGCTTGGAGTCGTCCAGCACGCGCCCGCCGAAGCCCACCAGCCGGCCCAGGTGGTCGCGGATAGGGAACATCACCCGGCCCCGGAAGCGGTCGTACACCCGGCCCTGCTCGTTCTGGGTCAGCAGGCCGGCGTCCAGCAGTTGCCGCTCGCTCAGGCCATGGGCGCGGGCCTGTTGCAGCAGGCCGTCCCAGCTGTCCGGCGCAAAGCCCAGCTCGAAGTCCTCCATCACCTGTGGGGTCAGGCCACGCCCCTGAAAGTAGGCCAGGGCGTCGCCGCGCAGGTGACTGCGGAAATACTGCAGCGCGAAGTCGTTCACGTCGTACAGGTCACGGCTGACCCGCTCGCCGTATTTCTGCTCCAGCTGCACGCCGGCCCGCTCGGCCAGCTTGCGCAGGGCGTCACCGAAACTGAGATTCTCGGTTTCCTGTACGAACTTGAACACGTCGCCGCCGGCTTTGCAGCCGAAGCAGTAGTAGTAGCCCTGCTCGGTGTCCACCTGGAACGAGGGACTCTTTTCCTTGTGAAAAGGACACAGTCCCTTGAGCCGGCCCTTGCCCGCTGGGGTGAGGCTGACATATTCACCGATGACGTCCGCGATGTTCAGCCGGTCGCGCACGTCTTCCTTGGTTCCGATGTCTGCTCACCTCCTCTGACCGGAGTCGCCGCGTGGCAGCGGCAATCCACAGGCCCAATTCGCCGCAAAAACAACCAATTGTAACATTGGGAGCTTTTGCGGCTTGCTTATTTACCTTACGCCGCGGCCGCCTCACCGACCGCGAGCTTGCCCACTTGACAAGCTCTGCCCCATGCTCCCGCAGCGCCGGGGGTGGGCTGAAGAACTTCCCAAGGCCGCCTAAAAGCCGCTTGACCACCCGGTCACACCTTTCACGCGCTAGCACGCCAAACTCGGTTTATGACCAACGCAAAACTGCAAGGCAAGAAAATCGCCATTCTGGCGGCCGACGGTGTGGAAGAAATCGAACTGACCAGTCCCCGGCAGGCCATTGAGGAAGCGGGCGGCACCTGTGAGCTGATCAGCCTGAAAAGCGGCCAGATTCAGAGCATGAAGGGCGACATCGAGCCCCAGGCCAAGTACAGCGTGGACAAGACCGTGGCCGAGGCCAATATCGCGGACTACGCCGGCTTGCTGCTGCCCGGCGGCACCGTGAACCCCGACACCCTGCGCATGGACAAGGCCGCCATGCAGTTCGTGCGCGACGCCTACGACCGTGGCCTGCCCATTGCCGCCATCTGCCACGGCCCCTGGAGCCTCAGCGAAACCGGCATTGCTGGAGGCCTGAAGATGACCTCCTGGCCCAGCCTCAAGCACGAGCTGACGCTGGCCGGCGCCGAGTGGGTGGACGAAGAATGCGTGACCGACAAGGGCGTGGTGACCAGCCGCAACCCCGACGACCTGCCCGCTTTCAACAAAAAGATGATTGAGGAGTTCGCTGAGGGCGACCACAGCAGCCGCCGCCAGTAAGTCTCCAAGTGTTCCGTACGGCCTGTGCCTCCCCAACCGGGGAGGTTTTTTCGTGGCTCCTGACCCCCGGAAAGTGGGTCTGCGGGAAGGCGCACAGGCGTCCGGGGCGCCCGGACATGCCATGGGTGCCACCTGCCGGGGGCACGGTTCCTTTCGCTACAGTGGGGCCGTGGAAAACCAAAACCTGAAACGTACGCCGCTGCACGCGGCGCACCTGCGGGCTGGTGCCCGGATGGTGCCGTTCGGCGGGTGGGACATGCCGGTGCAGTACGCGGGCCTGAAAGCCGAGCACCAGGCCGTGCGTGAGAACGTGGGCATGTTCGACGTGTCGCACATGGGCCAGTTCCGCTTTAGAGGCCCCGGTGCGCTGGACTTTTTGCAGCATGTGACCCCCAACGATGTCAGCAAGCTGAAGCCTGGCCGCGCCCACTACAACTGGCTGCCGGCTGAGGAAGGCGGCTTGGTCGACGACATCTACATTTACCAAGCAGGCGAGCAGGACTACCTGATGGTGGTCAATGCCGGCAACATTGCCAAGGACTGGGCACACCTGCAGGCCCTGGCCGCCGGCTACGACGTGCAGATGACGGACGAGTCGGACGACTGGGTCTTGATTGCCGTGCAGGGGCCCAAGGCCGCCGCCACCCTGAACGAGTTCACCGACGCCGACCTGCTGACCGCCAAGCGCAACTCCTTTTTCCCCGGCCGCCTGCTGGACCATGACGTGTTCTTCGCCCGCACCGGCTACACCGGCGAAGACGGCTTCGAGGTGTTCGTCAAGGCGCCGGAAGGCGAAGCCCTGTGGGACGCCCTGCTGGCCAGCGGCATTGCTCCCGCAGGCCTGGGCGCCCGCGACACGCTGCGCCTGGAAGCCGGCTTCCCACTGTACGGCCACGAGTTCAGTGAGAACATTCACCCGCTGAGCAGCACCTACTCCTGGGTGGTCAAGGATAAGCCGTACCTGGGCCGCACTAAGATGGACGAGGCTCCCCGCCAGAAACTGATCGGCCTGAAGCTGGACAAGATTCCCGTGCGGGAAGGATATCCAGTGATGCTGGGCGGCGAGAATGTCGGCGTGGTCACCAGCGGTAGCACCAGCCCCACGCTGGGCCACCCCATCGCGATGGCCCTGGTGGACGTGGACGCCGCAGACGCCAGCGCGTTCGAGGTGGAGGTACGCGGCAAGCGCCACCCTGCCGAGCGCACCGAGCTGCCGTTCTACAAAGCCAAATAAGTCCCGCCGAGCGATTTTCCGGCCCTTTTCACTTTCCAACCCGCCCCCTCACCCTCAAGGAGAACCCTGCCATGACCAACCCCACCGAACTGAAGTACGCTTCCTCGCACGAATGGCTGGCCCAGGACGGCAAAGTCGGCATTACCCACCACGCGCAGGACCAGCTAGGCGACGTGGTGTACGTGGAACTGCCCGAAGTGGGCCGTGAAGTGGAAGCCGGCGAAGCCGTGGCCGTGGTGGAGTCGGTGAAAACCGCTTCGGACATCTACGCCCCCGCCAGCGGCAAAATCGTTGCGGTCAACGAAGAGCTGGAAGGCAGCCCTGAAAAGGTCAACGAAAGCCCCTTTGAAGGCGGCTGGCTGTTCCAGATCGAAGTGACCGAAGAGAGCGCAGGCCTGATGGACGCTGAGGCCTATACCGCCGAGAACAGCTGAGCGGACGCCTGAAGAAAGCCACGAAGCTGCGGGCCTGCGACGTCTGGAGCTTGGTGGCTTATTTGCTGAGGATGGATGCTCCCTTGTCTGCACTGTGAGTGGGCATGTCCTTCCTCCGCTGGGCCCAGCGTCCCGCCGTTTCAGACGAGGAGCCGGCCGCAGCCTCTCCCGCGCAGGTGGCAGCGGCTTAACTGTTGCTCCCAGCCCAGTTGCGCCGGCCGCTGCGGTTCTAGGCTGGCCCAGAAATCCCCTCTGTACCAGTTGCTCTTAAACCAGTTGCGCTCAGCCCAGTTTCACTTAGCCCAGTTCCGCCGGGGGCCCAGTGGCCTTCTCTGACCCGCTCCCCGCGCCCCGGCCTGTAAGGAGTTGAACCATGACCCGCCTACAAGATTTGCTCCAAACCAACGACTTTACCCGCCGTCACATCGGTCCCAGCGAGGCTGAACAGGCCGAGATGCTGGCACTGCTGGGTGTCTCCAACCTTGAGGAACTCACCGAAACCACGCTGCCTGCGGCCATTCAGTTCAACGACGCACTCCAGACCGGCGACGGTATGCCCGAGGCGCAGGCTCTGGCCGAACTCAAGGCCCTGGCGAGCAAGAACAAGGTGTTCCGCTCGTACATCGGCATGGGCTACTACGGCACCCATGTTCCTCCCGTCATTCTGCGCAACATGCTGGAAAACCCCGGCTGGTACACCGCCTACACCCCCTACCAGGCCGAGATTTCGCAGGGCCGCCTGGAAATGCTGCTGAACTTCCAGCAGGCCGTGCAGGACCTGACCGGCATGCCCGTGAGCAACGCCTCGCTGCTGGATGAGGCCACCGCCGCCGCCGAAGCGATGACGCTCGCCAAGCGTCAGGGCAAGAACAAGGGCAACGTGTTCTACGTGGCCGACAACGTGCACCCCCAGACGCTGGACGTGATTCGGACCCGCGCCGAGTACTTCGGCTACGAAGTGCAGACCGGCCACGCCGACAACGTGCCCGCTGAAGCGTTCGGTGCGCTCGTGCAGTATCCCGGCACGCACGGCGAAGTGCTGGACCTCGCGCCCATTGCGGAAAAGGTCCACGCGAACGGCGCGGCGCTGATCGTGGCGACCGACCTGCTGGCCTGCGCCCTGCTGACCCCTCCCGGCGAGCAGGGGGCAGACATCGTGGTGGGCAGCGCCCAGCGCTTTGGCGTCCCGATGGGCTTCGGTGGGCCGCACGCGGCGTTCCTCGCCTGCCAGAAAGGCTTCGAGCGTTCTATGCCGGGCCGTGTGATTGGCGTGAGCAAGGACGCACGTGGCAACACCGCCCTGCGCATGGCGATGCAGACCCGCGAGCAGCACATCCGCCGCGAAAAGGCCACCTCCAACATCTGCACCGCACAGGCGCTGCTGGCGAACATGGCCGCCGCCTACGCCGTCTACCACGGCCCCGAAGGCGTGAGGACCATTGCCGAGCGCGTGCACCGCATGACCGGCATTCTGGCGAAGGCGCTGAACGACGCGGGCCTCAAGACCAATGAAACCTTCTTCGACACCGTGACCTTTGAGGGCGGCGACGAGGTTAAGGGCCGCGCCGAAGCGAAGGGCATCAACTTCCGTGTGGAAGGCGGCAAAGTCAGCATCAGCCTCGACGAGACCGTCACCGTGCAGGACCTCGCGGACATCATCGAAGCGGCGACGGGCCAGAGCGCCGACGTGGACGCGCTCGACAGCGGCGCTGTGGAGGGTATCCCGGCAGGCTTCAAGCGCCAGAGCGACTTCCTGACACACCCCGTGTTCAACACGCACCGCTCCGAACACGGCATGCTGCGTTACCTCAAGGCGCTGGAAAACAAGGATTACAGCCTCGTTCACGGCATGATTCCGCTGGGCAGCTGCACCATGAAGCTGAACGCCACCACCGAGATGATTCCGGTGACGTGGCCCGAGTTCGGCGGCCTGCACCCCTTCGCGCCTGCCAGCCAGACTGAAGGCTACGCCGCAATGCTGGCCGAACTGGAACGCTGGCTGGCCGACATCACCGGCTACGACGCCGTGAGCCTGCAGCCCAACTCCGGCGCCCAGGGTGAGTATGCGGGCCTGCTGGTCATCCGCAAGTACCACGAGAGCCGTGGTGAGGGCCACCGCAACATCTGTCTGATTCCCGCTTCCGCGCACGGCACCAACCCCGCCAGTGCCGCGATGATGGGCATGCAGGTGGTGGTGGTCAAGACCGACGACAAGGGCAACATCGACTTTGAAGACCTCAAGGCCCAGGCCGAGAAGCACAGCGACAACCTCGCCGCGCTGATGATTACCTACCCCTCCACCCACGGCGTGTACGAGGAGAATGTGAAAGAGGTCTGCGACCTGATTCACGGGCACGGCGGGCAGGTGTACCTGGACGGCGCGAACATGAACGCGCAGGTGGGCGTCGCCAAGCCGGGGCTGATTGGCTCGGACGTGTCGCACCTGAACCTGCACAAGACCTTCGCCATTCCGCACGGCGGCGGCGGTCCGGGCATGGGGCCGATTGGCGTGAAGGCGCACCTCGCTCCCTTCCTGCCCGGTCATAGCGTGGCCTACGGCAGCGACAGCCAGACCGGAGCCGTGAGTGCTGCGCCGTACGGCAGCGCCAGCATCCTGCCCATCAGCTACCTGTACATCAAGCTGCTGGGTGCCAGGGGCCTGCGCGAAAGCACCCAGGTCGCGCTGCTCAGCGCCAACTACATCGCCAAGCGGCTGGAGGGGGCGTACCCTGTGCTGTACACCGGACGCGGTGGCCGGGTGGCGCACGAGTGCATCATTGACATTCGCCCGCTCAAGGCCGCAAGCGGCATCAGCGAAGAGGACATCGCCAAGCGCCTGATGGACTACGGCTTTCACGCCCCCACCATGAGCTTCCCGGTGCCCGGCACCCTGATGATTGAACCCACCGAGTCCGAACCCAAGGCCGAGCTGGACCGCTTCGTGGACGCCATGCTGAGCATTCGCCGCGAGATTCAGGAAGTGCAGGACGGCACGATGGCTGCCGCCGACAGCCCGCTCAAGCACGCGCCGCACACCCTGAGGGACCTGACCGACGCCGAGTGGACCCGCGCCTACAGCCGCGAAACGGGAGCCTTCCCCAGCGGGCACCAGAAGGCGTGGAAGTACTGGCCCGCCGTGAACCGCGTGGACAACGTGTACGGCGACCGCAACTTCGTGTGCTCCTGCCCGCCGATTGAGGAGTACATCGGGGCGTAGCCAGAGCTAGAGAGTAGGAATGAGGCAGCCTCCGAGGGATGGGGGCTGCCTCAAATATCTATTATTCAGATAGCTTCAGTTCTTCCTGCTCAACTTTCTTTCAGATTGTCTCAATTTACTACCAAAATCGCGTGTCATATGCGTGGGAAAATTCCTAATTGCGAATTTGCACGCATCTATGGCCTCTTGTAGGCGATACATTTTATAACACATCGTTACATATTGATTTAAACCAGCTAATATATTCTGTTTTACTCTCGGTGTAAAGTCTTGTAAAATACTACTTTCTTTCAATTGTGCAAAAATTAGACCACCAGAGGAAATTACCTCTCTCATTCTCGAGTTAGCTTCCTGTCTCTCTCTATCTCCTGATTTTTGGCTGTTAATAATCTCTTCTCTGCGTTCTATCTCAATAATAGCTTTGTGCATAAGCAAGAGCCAGCTCATCTCAAGTCTAACGGCTTCCAAATTCCATGCGGGCTCTGGCTTATTTCTCACGAAACGTCTGATGTATTTAACCGCCATGTCCCTTTGTCCGGCCCTAACACAATAGTCAGATAGAATAATGAAATACTCTGGATCATTGGCAAAGCTTTCATGATTAGCTCTTAGAAGATTCAGTGCATTATCAATCTTTCCCCTAGAACTCGCGAGATATTCCGCTAAATTTCTAATAGCCTCTAATCTTATTTCTGGCCCCGTGTTAGTCGAATTAATAATTAATAGATATTTCTCTGTTACTGTCTCTTCAGGATCACTGCTGCGAGATAGATTTGCATCTTGTAATAGGGCAGTATGGTTGTCCAGATTCTTATCCTTAGTAAGTATCTCTAGTTTAGAATTAATTAGATCCTGAAAATCGCCACTCGATGCATAAAATTCAGAGGTCATCATTTTTGCTATCTCTCTAGAATAAGCTCTGAAGAATCTATTGTCTGTAAGTTCTATCATTTTTAGCTTAACTAGCTCATTTATGGCTGTCTCAAAATCGTCGTCTTGCATATCTAGTGCATAAGATACTTTCTCTATTAAGTTTGGGTCATCTGTACCATCTATTAAAGCACCCATAGTCGTAAACACCTTCTTTGCATTCACGGATAGATAGTCAAACATACGCCCATAAAGAAACTGTATAGCGGAGCTGGTGGATTTTAAATCCCCCTTCTTATCTAGAACTTCCCTTATATCGCCCATTTCCTTCCAAGCGGCAAGTAGCTGTAAGATAAAAAGTGGTCGGCCACTAGTAATGTCAAATATCCTTTCGATCTCATCTTCTCTAAGATGAGATATTAAATCCTGTGCGAATGTAGGGTTATTGTAGAAGTCACTTTTTATGATTTCCTCAAGAAACTTTTTCGTGTCCGCTTTTGTCAATTCATTAGTTTGAAACTCCACGCCTAAGGTCATAAGGGCCCGTGTGGTAATTACAACTTTGTGACGATCAATGTCCATCTTAGCTAGGTATGAGGAAATTTTAGTTTTTTCCTCCTGCGGAAAAGTTTCAAAATCATCAATGATAATTAATACCCTACTCTGGCTGTCGAGTATTAATTCTGCATCGAAATCATCTTCAGGATACATTACGCTTCCTATAGCGTTGATTAAATCTTCAAATGAGCTAATATTGTTGCTTAATGCATCAACGTTGCCAGTTTGTATATTGTATTTTACGTTTTTTGCAGAGGTAAATATTATATAGTCGAAATCTTTATGAGAAGAATTATAAAGATCGTCACAAACGCTTTGTATTAGAGCTGTTTTTCCAACTCCACCATGACCCCAAAGAACCGCTGCAACGGAGGCCCTGTCTTTTCGCAGGAAATCCATGATTTTTTTCTTTAAAGTCCCTATTGTAATATAACTCACATAATTATTCTTATATTTGTTTGACACAGTTCCGCTTGGTCTAACCACTCTGTCATCACCACAATCGAACTGCGGATTGCGGAACTCCTGGCTTATAATAGTTTTTACATCACCAATAAAAATACTATTCATTGTAGCGGTGCCAGAAAGAAGATCTGCGATATCCTTAAAGAGGTAAACGTTTTCCTCAGACTCCATAAAAATAAAGGGGTCCACCTTATAATACTTCTCTTCTGAATATGTAAGGACTGATCCCTGCTTAAACCTCTCATCTGCATCATCTTTTGACCAACCAAACATATCGCCGCTCGGCTTAATTATTATACCTGTAGCTTTCCTGTCCTCATACTTTTCTACTATAACAAAAGATTTATCATTATTTACAAAATTTATGTTGTCCTCTATATACTTAGATATATTTCCCATTTCTTGCATCGTTTCAAGTTCAAAATCGCCAATTATGTAGCCATGGCCTACTCTTGCGTTCCTAAGTTTGGTGTATGATTGCAACTTTGAGACTTTATCTCTTCCATTAAGAATTTCACCAGTCCCATCATCTAAAGTGCTTATGCAATCTATAACTGATCCTATCGAGGGTTTCCTTATTTTTCTTAGTAAATTTTCTCGCTGCTCTGGAGACAAGTAATCGTAATACTTGTTCCACAAAGCCCCAAGCATACAAAAAAGATAATACTCTATTTTAACCCTGTTTAGTTCAATAATATCTTTTTTCTGATCTCTGCTGGTAGCAACTCTTATTTTTCCATCTAGCCTTTTTCGTATGAAGTCCATAGTAGCTCCTTAATTACTGTAATTAGAAGTCCTTCGATTTGGCGTTAAAGTTTTTAAGTAGAAAGATTATAACTCTAAAGCTCAAGCCCCCGCTCCTCGCTCCCTTCTGGGGGCGGCGGGGGCTTGGGCATAGTGGGTAAGCAGGTTCAGGCAATTCCTACCCAGTCAGCCACCACGCCGCCGTATCCCAGACACCGCGTATGTGCCACAGTAAGGCCATGACCCTCCGCGAACCGCCCCTGGCAGACGGCTTTCCTCTGGTGGGCAGTGCTCCGGCGCTGCTCCGCGACACCGAAGGCTTCCTGTACAGTCAGTACGCCAAGCACGGCCCCTGCTTCCGGGTGCGGGCGCTGAACCGCGAATTTGTGGTGCTGGGCGGGCCAGCCGCTGCCGAGGCGATGGCGCGGAATGCGGGCGAGTTCGATGCCTGGACCATGTGGGAGAACGTCATCCGCGAGTTCGGGGGGCGGCAGGTGCTGACCATGCTGGAAGGCGAGGCGCACCGCCGGTACCGGGCAGCGGCGCGGGCAGGCTTTGCCAAGACGCGGGTGCAGGAGAATATCCCACTGGTTCTGTCGCTGGCGCATGAGGCGCTGGAGGCGGTGCCCTACGGCCGGAGCTTCGTGGTGGGCGAGTTCGCCCAGCAGCTGGTGGCCGACTGTGTGGGCATGCTGACCCTGGGCCGCCGCCCCGGCGACAGCCTGCGCGACTTCATCACCTACTGGCACACGCAGCTGGCAGTGAACAT
Source organism: Deinococcus proteolyticus MRP (assembly GCF_000190555.1). Lineage (GTDB taxonomy): Bacteria > Deinococcota > Deinococci > Deinococcales > Deinococcaceae > Deinococcus > Deinococcus proteolyticus. The sequence goes on along the minus strand of NC_015161.1, from coordinate 2,069,054 downwards.
TGCGGGCACCCGGCCCACTTCGGCGCTGACCCGGCAAAACTACCTGGAAGCCAAGGCGCGGGCGCGGGCGGCTGCCGAGGAGCTGCTGGCACTGGACGCGGACTCGCTGCCTTCGCCCTATGTGCGCGACCTGCGGGCGTTTATGCGCGAAAACCCGGACCTGCTGAACGAGGAAGAGCTGCTGTTCATGATGCTGCTGCCTTACGTGGCGGGGCTGGATACGGTGGTCAACGTGCTGACCCTGTCGCTGTACCACGCCTACCGCGACCCGCAGCTGTACGCCCGGCTGCGCGCCGAGATAGACCCGCTGCTGGCCGAAGGCTTGCCCGCAGGCCGACTGCGCGAGCTGAAGGTGCTGCACGCCTTGGTGCTGGAAGTGATGCGCTACCACCCGATTGCCAACATGGTCACCCGCCACGCCCGGCAGGAGTTCGAGTTCCAGGGCTGCCGCATCCGCCAGGGCGAGCAGCTGATGATGGCGCTGATGGCGTCGCAGCGTGACCCGGCGCTGTTCCGCAGGCCCGAGCGCTTCGATGTGGACCGCTTTTTGGCCCCGCGCAATGAGCACCGGCAGAAAAATGCCCTGAACCCCTACGGCGCGGGTGCCCACACCTGCCTGGGCGCGGGCATGGCCGAAACCTTGCTGGCCACGCTGATTTCGGCCATCGTGGGCACGGACGGCCTGCGGCTGTTCCCGCCCGATTACCGCATGCGCCCTTTCCACGCCTCACAGCTGGCGCCCGACCCGGGGCTGCGGCTGGTGCGCCTGTAATCCCTGGCCGCAGAGCGGGGGCAGGGCGGTAGCCGGGAGCCCCGGCCTGCCGCCACTTTTCATCTGCCCTTGCCCTATGCTGGGCCGTGATGAACAGACTTCTTTTCCCGGCCGCGCTGGGGCTGACGCTGACAGCCTGCACCCCCGCGATTACGGCCCCGGACCTGAGCGGGTCGCCGCTTGCGGCAGGGCAGGAGTGGCTGATGCTGACCCCGGCCGAGGTGGGCAGTCCCGGCGCGGCCGGCCCGGTGCAGCTGTCGCGACAGCTGACGGTGGGCCCGCGCGAACTGCTGGCCGACGGCACCGTGGCCTACACGGCCGAGCCCCGCAGCACCACCACCGGCCGCAGCCAGGACCTGTTCCGCTTCGTGCCACGTGGCGAGGGGCGCTCGGTCATTGTGGCCGGGCGTGCAGAAACCACCTTTGACCTGCGCTTCTTCGATTTCTGTGTGGTCCGCAGTTCGGCCGCCGAGGTGAACCAGGCCCAGACCGGCGTGTACGTGCAGACCGCCAGCCTGGACAGCCTGTGGACCAACCGCACCTACCAGGCCTATGTGGGCACCGGCGTGGCAGCAGGCCTCAAGCCCTGCACCCTGACGCGGGTAAAGTAGCCCACTGACCCAAGCCTGTCCCCGCCGACGAAAAAAGCCCCAGCATGCTGCCTGGGGCTTTCTTGCTTTCCGGGTGGGGGAGAGGCCTTCAGCCCTGGGCGGGCGTGACCACTTCCACTGCGTTCAGGGTCTCCAGCACGCGGTAGGTGTGCTGCTTGCCGCGCGGCACCAGGTAGGAGTCGCCGGCTTCCAGGGTCAGGGTCTCGCCCTCCACGGTCAACTCCACCCGGCCGCTGATGACATAGCCCAGGGTTTCGTAGTCGTTGGCGTGGGGCTGCTTGTCGGCGGTGTCGCTGGGCTGCTCGTTGTGCCACAGGCGCATGGAGCTGTTTTCGCCCTGAACCAGATGGTGTTCGCCGTTCTCGCCGTGGCGGGTTTCGCCCCGGCTTACTTTGTAGGTCATGTTGTCGGTCATAGGCCCAGTCTGGGCGCTGCGCCGGGGCACCGGGTGAGGCCGGCGTTGAAGGGACGTTGAGCGCAGCCGGTGTTCAGGATGAGGGGGCAGCCGGAGCGTCGGGAATGGCCTGGGCCGGCAAGTGCGCCTGCGCCCAGCTGCCGATGGCGTCAATCACCACCTGCAGCTCCTGCCCGGCGGGGGTCAGGGCGTACACGCTGCGGCCCAGGCGGGTAGGGCCGTCCTCCAGCCGCTTGCTGACGATGCCCAGGCGTTCCAGATGGTCCAGGCGCTGGGTCAGGGTGGCGGAGTTGCAGCCGCCCACGGCGCGGGCCAGCTCGTTGAAGCCCATCTCCTGCTGGAGCAGCACCCGGATAATGTGCAGCACCCATTTTTCCTGCAGGATACCGATGGCCCGGTACACCGGACAGAATTCGGCCGGATGTTCGGAAAGTGGAGAAGGAGAGGTCATGCCGCCAGTCTAGCGCGCCGGGCAAATCACTCCAAGAATTATAGTGCTTGACAAAATAAACCTAAGCGTTTTAGCCTGTCCCCATGACCGATGTGACTTCTGCCCACCTGACTGCCGACCAGCTCCTGTCCGTCAAGGACGCCATCGAAACCCGCCGCAGCATTCGCCGGTTCGTGCAGGAACCCATGAATCAAGACGACCTGCGCGAGATTCTGCGCCTTGCCAGCCTGGCCCCCACCGCCAACAACGTGCAGCCCACCCGCTTCGTGGTGATTCAGAACAAGGAACTGCAAGAAAAGCTGCAGGCCGTGTCCTACAACCAGTCACAGGTGACGAGCGCCCCCGCCGTGATTGTGGTGTATGCCGATATGGAAGACGTGCTGAGCAACGTGGAAGAAACCCTGCCCGCCAGCATGGACGAGGAGCAAATCAAGATGCGGGCCGACCGTCTGCGCGGTCAGTTCCAGGACCAGGACGTGGCGCAGCGCGGCCAATGGGCCCTGAGCCAGGCCAACATCGCCTTCGGCTTCCTGATGCTGGCGGCACGCGGCATGGGCTACGACACCGTGCCGATGCTGGGCTTTGACCCCTCTGAGGTCAAGAAGCTGCTGAACCTGCCCGACCACGTCGAGTTCGCGGGTATCCTGCCCATCGGCAAGCGTGACGAGGAAGGCTTTCCGCACCACCGCCACAGCGTGGACCGCATCACGGCCTGGAAGTAAGCCGGCCAGCAGGCGGCGAGAGACAGAAAGAGCGTGTGGGGCCACAGCGGCTCCCACGCTTTTTTAAGGAAGTGCCGTGTGGTCTGCACTGCGGTCTGCACTGTGGCGTGCACCTCCCCGTTTTTTCCGCCTCCCGTACACTTTGCCGCCAGAGCCGTTCGCAGAATTACGTGCCCACTGGAAAAGCATCAGTCGTCACTCCATGCTTCGTCCGACTCTGCTGTTTTGCCCCCGCTCTTCTGGCAAAGCTGTACCAGTCCACTCGCCGAAAAGATAACTGTCTTTCTGGCAAATCCTCTAGGCCATCTGGCTGATCTTTCGCTGGTGCCCAGCGCGTAAGCTGAAGCGCTATGACTCAGCCACCCCGCCGCCCGGCCACCTTGCTCTTTATCCTTATCGTGGTCCTGATCGACGTGATGGGCATCGGGCTGGTGGTGCCGGTGCTGCCGGGGCTGGTCAAGGAGCTGAGCGGGTCCGAGGCTGCCGGAGCGCGCATGATCGGCATTCTGACCGCCGCCTACGCGGTGATGCAGTTTCTGATGGCCCCCATTCTGGGCCGCCTGAGCGACCGCTTCGGCCGCAGGCCCGTGCTGCTGGTGGCGACGGCGGGCATGGCGCTGGATTACCTTGTGCTGTACTTCGCGCCGAGTGTGTGGTGGCTGCTGCTGGGCCGCATGGTGGCGGGGGCCACGGGGGCCAGCCTGACGGTGATCAACGCCTACATTGCCGACGTGTCGCCGCCCGAGGAGCGGGCCGCCAACTTCGGCAAGGTGGGGGCGATGTTCGGTGTGGGGTTCATCCTGGGGCCTGCGCTGGGTGGGCTGCTGGGCGACTACGGCCTGCGGGTGCCGTTCCTGTTTGCGGCGGGTATTTCGGCGCTCAGCTGGCTGTACGGCCTGCTGATTCTGCCCGAATCGCTGCCCCCAGGGAAGCGCACGCCTGGCTGGAACTGGGCCGAAGTAAATCCCCTCAAGCCCCTGGCCGCGCTGACCGCTTACCCTGCCGTGCGGAACCTCACGGGCGTGTTCATCTTGGTGGGCCTCGCCATGCAGGTCATCTTTACCACCTGGGTGCTGTACACCGAAGCGGTGCTGGGCTGGACGGCGGGCCAGAACGGGGTGGCGCTGGCCGTGTCGGGCCTGCTGTCGGCGCTGGTGAGTGCCTTCCTGGTAGGGCGGGCCGTCAGTGCCTGGGGCGAGAAAAAGACGCTGCTGGTGGGCCTGGGCTTCGGCGTGGCCGAGTTCCTGATTCTCTCGGTGGCGAACACTACGCCGCTACTGTACTTTTCGCTAGTGGTGGGGGCCATCACGGGCCTGGCGCAGCCGGCCATTCAGGGCTACGTGAGCAGTCAGGTGGCCGATTCGGAGCAGGGCCGCGTGCAGGGGGCCATCACCAGCCTGCAAAGCGTGGTGGGCATCGTGGGGCCGCTGCTGGCGACCAGCGTGTTTGCCGCTTTTACCGCCGAGCATGCTCCTCTGGGCCTGCATTTCCCCGGCGCGGCGTTCCTGATGGCCGCCGCATTGATGGTGGCGGGCATCGGGCTGACGCTGCGGGCTTTTCGCAGGAATGAGCGGCTTGCGGGTAAGGGTTGACCGGTGCTCAATGCCCTTGAGTGGGCTTGCCGCGCCGGCCCACCAAGGAGCGGAGCAGTGGTTCCCGCCTGCGCCCCCACCTTTCCACCTTGCGCCATCTTCCCCCGGCCGCTGCGGGCGTACACTTCCCCCTATGGACTGGCTCCGCGACCCCGACCTCAAGCCTATTGCCGCCAAAGTAGAGGCGGGCGAACGCCTAAGCTTCGAAGAAGGCATGTACCTGTTCCGCACCCGCGACCTCAACGGCCTGATGCGCTTGGCCGACCTGCAAAAGCGCCGGCTGCACGGCGACAAGGTGTACTTCGTGCACTCCATGCGGCTGGAATTCACCAACATCTGCTACGTGGGCTGCACCTTCTGCGCGTTCGCGGCGCACAAGGGCGAGGAGCGGGCCTGGGACTACTCGCCGGAAGAAGTGGTGCAGGAGGTGGGCCGCCGCTACCTGCCGGGCATCACCGAGCTGCACATGAGCAGCGGCCACCACCCCAACCACCCCTGGGAGTACTACCCCGCGATGGTGCGCGGCCTGCGGGCGGCTTACCCCGACTTGCAGGTCAAGGCGTTTACCGCCGCCGAAATCAAGCACCTGTCGCGGATTGCGCGCAAACCCACCCTGGAAGTGCTGCGCGAGCTGCAGGCGGCGGGCCTGAGCGCCATGCCGGGGGGCGGCGCGGAAATCTTTGCCGAGCGGGTGCGCCGGCAGGTCGCCAAAAACAAGGTGAAGTCGGACGAATGGCTCCAAATCCACTCCGAAGCGCACTCCTTGGGCATGCGCACCAACGCCACCATGCTGTACGGCCACATCGAGACGCTGGAAGAACGCCTGGACCACATGCACCGCCTGCGCGAGTTGCAGGACGACAGCCTGCACAAGTACGGCGGCGGCTTCCACGCCTTTATTCCGCTGGCCTTTCAGCCGCTGGGCAACACGCTGGCGCAGAACCTCGGCAAGACCGAGTACACCACCGGCCTGGACGACCTGCGGAATCTGGCCGTGGCCCGCATCTATCTGGACAACTTCCCGCACATCAAGGGCTACTGGGTGATGATCGGCTCCGAGCTGACGCAGGTGAGCCTGGACTGGGGCGTGAGCGACATAGACGGCACCATTCAGGAAGAGCACATCGCCCACGCGGCCGGGGCCACCAGTCCGATGCGGCTGAGCGAAGAGGGCCTGATTCGCATGATTCAGCGGGCGGGCCGCCTGCCGGTGCTGCGCGACGCCTACTACAACGAATTGGCCGAGTTCCCGGCAGCGGAAAGCAGCGCGGCGGACTGAGGGGGTACATGGTGGAGGGCCGCAAGCTGAAGCGTTCGCAGTGGCGGGGGCTGCTGGCGCTGTACATACCGCAGGACACACCGTGGGGGCCGCATGTCTGAGCGCTGGCAGGCCGTACTGCGCGGACTGGGCTGGCTGTGGCTGGCGTTCCCGCTGCTGTCCGCCGCCTTGCTGCTGCTCTGGGGACTATGGCAGCAAGCGACTGCACGCGGCGATGTGGGGTGGGCGGTGACCTATTCCCAGAATCCGCTGGACTGGCTGCAAGGCTTGGCCCTTTGGCTGGGGCCTGGGCTGGCGCTGCTGTGGGCAGGGCGGCGCAGGTCCGCGCTCTGAACAGCCTGCACAGGCCGCCCGGACCGCGATGGCGGGGCGCTGGCTCACCCTGCAGCTGCATCCCCGTCTGCTGTGCCGGCGCCCTGAACGGTTTCCGGGTCCAGGCTGCCTGCTGCGGCCACCGCTTGGGCGACGCGGCCGAGTGGGCCTGATATGGCGCCAACCAGACTGTGCGCTCGGCCGCGCGCCAGAAGTCGCATAGTGGGGGAGTTATGCCTACGTCCTGTGCTGCAAGCTCCCTGACCTCGGCGCCCTACCGCGCCGGCTGGATTCATTACACCAATGTCGCGCCTATCCTCGACCCGCTGGTGCTGCCGCCCACGGTCACGGCGCTGACGGGCGTGCCCACCCAGATGAACGCTGCGCTGCTGGAAGGCCGGGTGGACATCGCCAACATCAGCGTGGCCGAATTTATCCGCAATGCCGACCGCCTGGCGGCCCTGCCGGATTTCAGCGTGAGCGTGCTGGGGCAGGTGTACTCGGTGAACCTATTTCATACCTGCCCGCTGCCTGAGCTGCAGCGCGTTGCCCTAACCGCCCAGAGTGCGACCAGCGTGGCGCTGCTGGAAGTACTGCTGCGCGGGTGGGGCCTGAGTCCCGAGCTGGTCCGCGACGAGGGCACCGCACAGGAGCTGCTGGCACGCGGCTACGACGGCGTGCTGCGAATCGGGGACAGCGCCCTGCGCGAGTGGTACGAGGTGGTGGGGCCGCTGGGCGAGAACGCCAGCATGACCCGCCTGCCGCACCGGGACGGCGGTATCACGGTGACCGACCTGTCGGAGGAGTGGTACCGCCTGACCGGACAGCCGTTCGTGTTCGCGGTGTGGGCCTACCGCAAGGACGCGCCGCCCCCACCCGAACTGCTGCGGGCCATGCGTGACGCCCGGCGTGAGGGCCTGGGCTCACTGGGCGAGATTTCCCAGCGCCACGCGGCCAAGTTGAAGCTGCCCCGGCGGGTGGTGCAGCACTACCTGTGGAACTTCCGCTATCACCTGGAAGAACCCGACCGGCGCGGCCTGCAGCGCTTTGCCGAGCTGCTGCGGCCGGACCACGCCGAGCTGGAATGGGGGCCGGAAATCACCCCCTGATGACAATTGTGTGCTGAAGATTTAACTTGGTTCAGAATTCCCGTACTCTTGGGCGACATGAACGATATTCTCTGGGGTATAGGAGGAATTCTGGGCCTCCTGGCTATCGGCTGGCTGTTCTCGGCCAACCGCAGCGCCATCAACTGGCGCACTGTGCTGGGAGCACTTGCCATTCAGTTTCTGCTGGCCTTTATGGTGCTGTTCTGGGCGCCGGGCAAGGCGGGGCTGGAGGCTGTCTCCGCAGCCGTGCAAAAAGTCATCGGCAATGCCTATGAAGGCATCAACTTCCTGTTCGGCAACCTGACCAACGGCAGCGCGATGGACAGTGTGGGCTTCATCTTCGCCTTCAACGTGCTGCCCATCATCATTTTCTTCAGTTCGCTGATTGCGGTGCTGTACTACCTGGGCATCATGCAATGGGTGATTCGCCTGCTGGGCGGCGCCCTAGGCCGGGTGCTGGGCACCAGCGACGGCGAAAGCCTCTCGGCCACTGCCAACATTTTCGTGGGTCAGACCGAAGCGCCGCTGGTGGTCAAGCCGTTTATTGCCGGCATGACCCGCTCGGAGCTGTTTGCGGTGATGGTGGGCGGCCTGGCCAGCGTGGCCGGCAGCACCCTGGCCGGTTACGCCGGCCTGGGCGTGCGCCTGGACTACCTGATTGCCGCCTCGTTCATGGCCGCGCCTGCCGGCCTGCTGATGGCCAAGCTGCTGTTTCCTGAAACCGAGCGCACCCAGGACTACGGCACCGGCCGCGCCCATGCCGCAACCGTGCCGACGCCGCAGGGCCCCGTCACCCTGGCGGCGCCCGCCGCCGGCACCGGCCGCGAGCCGGAGGGCATGGGCGCCGACGCCACGCCCACCAGGCCCCAACGTGGACCAGGACGGCGACACCAACGTGATTGACGCTGCGGCCCGTGGTGCTTCCGAAGGCCTGTCGCTGGCCCTGAACGTGGGCGCCATGCTGCTGGCCTTTATCGGCCTGATTGCCCTGATCAACCTGATTCTGGGCGGCATCGGCGGCCTGTTCGGGTTCCAGGGGCTGACGGTGCAGCTGATTCTGGGCTATCTGTTCTCGCCGCTCGCCGCCCTGATTGGCGTGCCCTGGTCCGAGGCTGTCCAGGCCGGCAGCTTCCTGGGTCAGAAGCTGGTCACCAACGAATTCGTGGCCTTTATCGATTTCGCTAATGCCCTCAAAGAAGGCGGCATCTCGCCCAAGGTGGAAGCCATCGTCACCTTCGCGCTGTGCGGCTTTGCCAACTTCAGCTCGCTGGGCATCCTGCTGGGCGGCCTGGGCGGCATGGCCCCGAGCCGCCGCCCCGATATCGCGCAGCTGGGCATGCGGGCCATTGCGGCCGGCGTGCTGGCCAACCTGATGAGCGGCACCATCGCCGGCATGCTGGTGGCGCTGGCCGGCACCCAGTAACCCCGCTCCTTTTTCCCCACCGCTTTTTCGCCGCTGCGCCGCTTCCCCCGTGGGAGCGGCGTTGCTGTGCAGCCTGGCAGGCGGGTCCCCGTTCCGCGCCGGGTGCGGTACAGTTGCACACGTGAGCGGCTCCAAGCCCCCTGTCCCTTCTTCTGCGCGGCCACCTTCCGCCGATTCCGACCCGGTTGCCACGCTTTCCGCTTCAGACCCTGCCGGCCCGGGGCAGCCGGTGTCCGAAACCGGGCAGCCCGGTGCCCACGAAGCCGTCACCCCCGAACCCTCCGAAGGCACCCAGCCGGTCCGGGGCGGCCGGCGTAAGGCTTCCGGTCCCAAATCGGTGCGCCAGAACACCCTTATCGTGATGGCCGGCACGCTGGGCTCGCGGCTGTCGGGGGTGTTGCGCCAGCAGATCATCAACCTGTTCGACAACACCACCATGGACGCTTTTACCATGGCGGTCAAAGTGCCCAACCTGCTGCGCGAGCTGCTGGCCGAGGGGGCACTGGTCAACTCGTTTATTCCGGTGTACAAGTCGCTGAATACCGTGGAGCGCCGTAGGCTGGCCCAGGCGTTCAGCGGGGTGATGATCGCGGTGAACTTGGTCCTGACCGCGCTGGGCATCCTGGGGGCGCCGTATGTGGTGGACCTGCTGCTGGCCTCCGAGTCCAACGTGGACCCGGTGCTGACGCTGTACATGACCCGGCTGGTCATGCCGTTCCTGATGCTGATCAGCCTGTCCAGCGTGGCGATGGGCCTGCTGAACGCTGACGAGCACTTCAAGGAAAGCAGCTTCGCGCCCGTGGCATTCAACATCGCCAGCATCATCGCGCTGCTGCTGCTGCCCCAGCAGGCCACCTGGCTGGCGATGGGCTGGCTGGTCGGCGGGCTGGCGCAGCTGGTGGTGCAGCTACCGGCGCTGAACCGCTTCGGGCTGCTGCCGCGCCCCGCCCTCACCGGGCACCCGGCGCTTGGGCGGGTGCTGCGGCAGATGGCCCCCTTCACCCTGACCGCCGGCACCCGGCAGATTCTGAACATCTATGTGTCGCGCCTGCTCAGCAACGCGCAGCTGTTTCCGGCCGGCACGCAGGCGGGCTACACCAACGCCGAAGCCCTCTTTACCATGGCAAACGGCCTCTTTGTGGTATCGCCGGCGCTGGCGCTGTTTCCACGTTTCTCGCAGCTGGCCGCCGACGGCCACTGGCCCGCATTCCGGGCGCTGACCTTGCAGGCCATGCGGTCCACCACCTTTATGGCGGCGCCTGTCAGTGCCCTGCTGGTGGCTCTGGCTCCCTACGCGGCCAGCATCTTCAACCTGACCGGCTCGGTGCCCGAAACCCGGCTGGCAGCCACCTCCGGCATTCTGGCCGGCTGGGCGCTGGCGCTGGTGCCCTGGGCCCTGGTGACCATCTTGCTGCGGACCTTCTATGCCCGTGAGCGCACCCGTGACGCGGTGGTGGTCAGCGCTGCCGGCTTCGTGCTGGAAGTGGCGCTGTACAACCTGCTGGTGCCGCTGATTGGGTTCTGGGGCTTCGGGGTCAGCACCGCCATCAGCGGCGTGCTGATGACCCTGGCGCTGCTGTTTCTGTACCGCCGCGCCGTGCCTCTGCCGCTGGACTCGCTGCTGGCCCACCTGAGCCGGGTGCTGCCGCTGGCCGCGCTGGCCGGAGCGCTGGCCTGGGTCATGAGCCGCTTCCTGCCCCAGCCGGGCCCGCTGCTGCCCAGCCTGCTGGTGCTGGCCGTGGCGGGCGGCACCGGTCTGGCGGCGTATCTGGCTGGTGCGGTGCTGCTGCGGATGCCTGAAGTGGACGGTGTGGTGCGGCGTTTGCGGCGCGGCTGAGAAGCGCTGACAGGGGCAAGGACGCCTGAGAGTGCAGCTTCCTTGTCCCGGCGCTTAGCCCTGCGCCGCTCCTCGGGTGGGTTCCTGGTCTCCAGAGTCCTGCACGCCAGGTTCCTGGGTGCCGAACTCTTCGGTACGCAGGCCCTCGTAATCCAGCAGCATGTAGGCGGCCCAGGCCAGGCGCTCGCGCAGGCGGTAGCGCAGGCTGGCATGGGGCCACAGGGGGCTGGGGCTGGCGTTGGCGTTAAAGCCTATGTCGCGGGCCATCGCCAGGGCGCGTGGTGCGTGGGCACGGTCGGTCACCACCGTCACGGCGGCGTGTGGTGGCAGCAGTTCGGCAGCGTAGTTCAGGTTCTGGGCGGTGGTGCGGCTGCGTTCTTCGGCCTTGAGAACTTCGGCCGGCACGCCCCTGCGCTGCAGGTAGCTGACGCCCACGCCACCCTCGGTGTAGGGGTCGCCCGCCTGCCGCCCCCCCGTGACCACAATGGTGTGGACGCCGCCCGCCCGGTACAGCTCCAGCGCGTGGTCCAGCCGTACCTGAAAGGCCGGGCTGGGCCGCCCCGCGTACTGCGCCGCGCCCAGCACCACCAGCGTGGGATGGGGCTTTTCGCGGGGTACGCCCAGCGGCCACAGAAAAAAGGCGGCCAGCGCCAGCGCCAGCAGGGCCAGATTGCGCAGAGTGCGGCCGAACATCGCGCCCCAGCATAGGCCAAAATCTCCCCTCCGGCGTGCCGCCGTGCGCCGCGCCGCAAAGGTGCTGCGCCGCCGTGTGTCCCGCAGGGAGCGTGATAGCCTCCTACCCAGATCCAGCTTTAAGCGCCGTCAGCCGTCAGGGCAAGTGACGTTAGGGGAGAACAAGTTTTCATGTCAAACACACTGGTCATCGTGGAATCGCCTGCCAAAGCCAAAACCATCGCCAAGTACCTGGGTAAGGGCTACGCGGTGGAATCCAGCATCGGGCATATCCGTGACCTGCCGCGCAGCGCCGCCGATATTCCCGAGAAATACAAAAAGGAGTCGTGGGCCCGCCTGGGCCTGAATGTGGAGGACGACTTCCGGCCGCTGTATGTGGTGTCGCCCGAGAAGCGCACCCACGTGGCGCACCTGCGGCGGCTGGCTGCCCAGGCCGACGAAATCATCCTGGCGACCGACGACGACCGCGAGGGCGAGAGCATCGCCTGGCACCTGTTCGAGGAGCTGAAGCCCAAGGTGCCGGTGCGCCGCATGGTGTTTCACGAAATCACCAAAGAAGCCATTCAAAAGGCGATTCAGCAGCCGCGTGAAATCGACACCAACCTGGTGGAGGCCCAGGAAACCCGCCGCGCCCTGGACCGGCTCTACGGCTACGAGGTCAGCCCGGTGCTGTGGAAAAAGGTCGCCCCCAAGCTGAGCGCCGGCCGGGTGCAGTCGGTCGCTACCCGCATGCTGGTCGAGCGCGAGCGCGAGCGGATGCTGTTCGTGAGCGGGACGTGGTGGGACCTGCTGGTCACGGCCGAGAAAGGCGGTCAGACCTTTCCGGCGCGGCTGGTGGAGGTGGCGGGCGAACGGCTGGCCGTGGGCAAGGATTTCGACCCGGCCACCGGAGCACTGAAAAAGGGCGCAGACGCCCGCCTGCTCAGCGAGGCTGAGGCGCAGGCCCTGGCGGCAGCACTGCGCGGCACGGCGCTGACCGTGGTTAGCGCCGAGGAAAAACCCTTTACCCAGCGCCCGCCTGCGCCGTTTATCACCTCTACCCTGCAGCAAGAAGGCGGGCGCAAGCTGGGCATGTCGGCCACCCGCACCATGCGGGCCGCCCAGCGGCTGTACGAGGGCGGCTACATCACCTACATGCGGACCGATTCCACCAACCTCAGCAGCGAAGCGGTGGGTGCGGCCCGCAAGCAAGCGGCGCAGATGTACGGGGCCGACTACGTGTCGCCGCAGCCCCGTGTATACGCCAAGAAGTCCAAGAACGCCCAGGAGGCCCACGAGGCGATTCGCCCCGCCGGCAGCTCCTTCCGCACCCCCGAACAGCTGCGCGGCGAGCTGGGCAGCGACGAGTGGCGGCTGTACGACCTGGTCTGGAAGCGCACGGTGGCCTCGCAGATGGCCGACGCCCGGGGCCTGAGCCTGCGCGTGCGCCTGCGCGGAGAAGCCGGCGGGCAAAGTGTGCTGCTGGCCGCGTCGGGCCGCACCATCAGCTTTCCTGGGTTCCTGCGGGCTTACGTGGAAGGCCACGACGACCCCGCTGCCGCACTGGGGGACCGTGAAACGCACCTGCCCCCGCTCGGCGAAGGCGACCGCGCCCAGGCGCAGGACGTGCAGCCCGAGCAGCACCAGACCCAGCCGCCGGCCCGCTTTACCGAAGCCAGCCTGGTGCAGGCGCTGGAGGCGGCAGGCATCGGCCGGCCCAGTACCTATGCCAGTATCATCGGCACCATTCAGGACCGGGGCTACGCGCAGAAAAGGGGCTCGGCGCTCATTCCCAGCTGGACAGCGTTTGCGACCTCGGCGCTGCTGGAACACCATTTCGGGCAGCTGGTGGACTACGACTTCACCGCCCGCATGGAAGAAGACCTCGACGAAATCGCTGGTGGGCGCGAGCACCGCATTCCTTACCTGCAGCGCTTCTACCTGGGCCAGGGCCGGCAGGAGGCGGCAGACGGGGCCCCTGCCTTCGGCCTGCGCCCCCTGATTGAAACCAAGATGGGCGAGATTGACGCCCGTGGCATCGCCACCATCGACGTGCCCCGGCTGCGCGGCAGCGGCATCGAGCTGCGGGTGGGGCGCTACGGCCCCTACATGCAGCGCGGCGAGGCCAAGGCCAACCTTCCCGAAGACCTGATTCCCGACGAGCTGACCCTCAAAAAGGCCGAGGAACTGCTGGCGCAGCCGAGCGGCGACAACGAGCTGGGCACCGACCCGGAGACTGGGCAGCTGGTGTTCGCCCGCGCCGGACGCTACGGCCCCTATGTGACGCTGGGCGGCGAGGAAGGCGGGAAGCCCCTCAAGACCGCCAGCCTCTTTCCCTCCGATTCTCTAGGCAGCATGACGCTGGAGCGGGCGCTGGAGCTGCTCAGCCTGCCCCGGCTGGTAGGCATAAGCGAGGGCCAGGAGGTCTGGGCGATGAATGGGCGCTACGGTCCCTACCTCAAGCGCGGCGGCGACTCGCGCAGCCTGACCAGTCACGACCAGCTGTTTGACGTGACCCTGGCGCAGGCCGAGGAGATTTTCAAGCAGCCCAAATACGGTGGGCGCGGTCAGGCGGCGGCTCCGCTGGCGGTCTTCCAGAACGAGGGCCAGCCCGACATCCTGCTGAAAAAGGGCCGCTTTGGTCCTTACCTGACCGATGGCACGCGCAATGCCACCCTGCGCCAGGGCGAGAGCGCCGAAACCCTGAGCGCCGAGCAGGCCCTGGCGATTATGGAGGAGCGCGGCAAGGAACCCAAAGGCAAAGCGGGCAAAGGGAAAAAGGCGGGAAGCGCAGCGCCCAAGGCCAATACCAAGAAAGTCAGCACCAAGAAAGCCAGCACCAACAGAGCCAAGACTGGTAAAGCTCAGGCCCCGGCCAAAGCAGCGCTGGCCTGGGCCGACCTGAAGCCCCACCTGAGCGTGCTGGACGACACCGAGCGCCGCCTGGTCACGGCCACCCGTGAGGGCGGGCGCAAGGTGGAGGACATGGCCCCCGAGCTGGGTCTGGACGTGAAACAGGCCAAGGGCATGAACCTGCAGGCCAGCCGCAAGCTGAACCAGGCTGCCCGCGCAGCTGGCGTGGGTGGCGAGGCTGCAGCCCGCCCGGCACCTGCTAGCCGTGGAAGCAGCAGTGGTGCCAAGAAGAGTGCCCAAAGTGCTGCCAAAGCACCCCCCATCACCTGGGAGCGGCTGCGGCCCTACCTCAGCGTGCTGTCGCCCGAGGAGCGGGCGCTGGTCACGGCCACCCGCGAGGGCGGGCGCAAGGTGGAGGACGTGGCCCCCGAGCTGGGCCTGGACGTGAAACAGGCCAAGGGCATGAACCTGCAGGCCAGCCGCAAGCTGAACCAGGCCGCCCGCGCTGACGGCATCGTGTAACCCGGTGGCGGCCTCTGAGCGCACGGTGCCGCCCCAGTTGCGGCCCCGGCGCGAACCCAAGCAGGCCCGCAGCCGCCGGATGGTGGCCCGCATTCTGGCAGCGGCTGCTGAGGAGTTTGCCGCCGTGGGCACCGAGCGGGCCACCACCAACCACATCGCGGCGCGGGCGGGCGTGTCGCCGGGGTCGCTGTATCAGTTCTTCCCCGGTAAGGCGGCGCTGCTGGCCGCACTGCAACTGGAATGGACTGAGCGGCTGCGTGTAGAGCTGGGCGCGGCGCTGCGGAGGGTCGAGGGGGCCAGCGCCGGTGAGATGGTAGACGCCGTGCTGGACACCCACGCCCGCCTCAACGCCGAGCCACTTGGCCTGCTGGCTGTGCTGGTGTTCAGCCGCTCGCAGGTGCCGGGGTCACTGGACCTGCGCCGCTTTATGGCACAGCAGCTGGAAGAGTTGTTGGCCGTGCGTGCCCCCTCGCTCTCAGCAGAGCGCCGTTACGCCGCGGTCAACGTGATGATTCATCTCGCCAACGGGCTGTATTTCCTGCGGAACACCTCCGGCGCGGCGGACCCGGTGGTGCGCGGCGAGGTGCGGGTGGCGCTGGTGGCCTACTTGGACAGCCTGCTGGAACACTGAAGTTTTGCGAGTGCCGCCCCTACGTTTGCCCCTGCGCGGCGCACCCAAATGCGAGTTGAGAAACGCGAGTCCGGCCACGCATAATGGGCGTCTACCCACCTACAGACGCTGTTTTGCGCTCCCTGACCGGGGGCGGGAGGACGAGATATGGAACTTCAGGAGCATCCCCTCTTCGGGCTTCGGGGCCAGGTGGCCCTGATTACTGGTGGCGGCAGTGGTCTGGGCCTGCAAATGGCCGAAGCCCTCACCGAGATGGGCGCCAGCGTGGTGCTGTGCGCCCGCAAACTGGAGCGCTGTGAGGCTGCCGCCGCCGCGCTGCGTGAACGTGGCGCTCAGGCGCTGGCCGTGGCCTGCAACGTGACCGACCCCGCAAGCGTGCAGGCCGCCGTACAGGCCGCCGTGGACGAATTCGGCCGGCTGGATATTCTGGTCAACAATGCCGGCACCACCTGGGCGGCCCCCACCGAGGACATGACGCTGGAGCAGTGGAACAAGGTCATGGACACCAACCTGACCGGTGTGTTTCTGTGCTCGCAGGCGGCCGGGCGGGTCATGCTGGCCCAGGGCAGCGGCTCAATCATCAACATCGCTTCGGTGGCGGGGCTACGTGGCACACCCAGCCACTTTCCGGTGATCGGCTACAGCGCCAGCAAAGGCGGCGTCATCACCTTTACCCGCGACCTGGCCTGGAAGTGGGGGCCCCGGGGCATCCGCGTGAATGCCATCGCGCCGGGCTGGTTTCCCAGCGACATGTCGCGCGTGCTGCTGGAGCGCTACGAAAAAGAATTCCTGGCGGCCATTCCGCTGGGCCGCTTCGGCGGCGAGCAGGACCTCAAGGGGGCGGCCATTTTCCTGGCTTCACGGGCGTCGGCGTACATGACCGGCCAGGTGCTGGTGGTAGACGGCGGGCAGACCGCATGACTGCCGCGCCGCATGCCGTGCCGGGCGCGGCGGCGCTGGCGGCCTTCGGTGTCTCGGAACGGGCGCTGGAGCTGCTGGACCGCCTGACCCGCTTTATGGCCGAGCACATCTACCCCAACGAGGCGGCGTTCCTGGCCGAAGTCGGGGCGGGGGACCGCTGGGCGCACCTCCACCTGCTGGAAGACCTCAAGGCGCGGGCGCAGGCGGAGGGCCTGTGGAACCTGTTTCTGCCGCCCGCCAGTGACCCCGAAGGCCGCTTCGGCGCGGGGCTGTCTAACCTGGACTACGCCCCACTGGCCGAGCAGATGGGCCGGGTCTGGTGGGCTCCGGAAGTGTTCAACTGCTCGGCCCCCGACACCGGCAATATGGAAGTGCTGGCCCGCTACGGCAGCCCAGAGCAGCAGGAGCGCTGGCTGGGGCCGCTGCTGCGGGGCGAGATTCGCTCCGGCTTTTGCATGACCGAGCCGGACGTGGCGAGCAGTGATGCCACCAACATCCGGGCCAGCATCCGGCGCGATGGGGACGGGTATGTCATCAGCGGGCGCAAGTGGTGGACCAGCGGCGCGGGCGACCCCCGCTGCCAGGTGGCGATTTTCATGGGCCAGACCGACCCTGCCGCCGAGCGCTGGCGGCAGCAGAGCATGATTCTGGTGCCGCTGGACGCGCCGGGCGTGACCCGCGAGCGCATGCTGACCGTGTTCGGCTACGACGACGCCCCGCACGGGCACGCCGAACTCAGCTTCCACGAGGTGCGCGTGCCCGCCAGCCACCTGATTCTGGGCGAGGGCCGGGGCTTCGAAATCGCGCAGGGGCGGCTGGGGCCGGGGCGCATTCACCACTGCATGCGCCTGATCGGTCAGGCCGAGCGCGCCCTGGAACTGATGGTGGCCCGCGCCGCTGCCCGCACCGCTTTCGGCAAGCCCCTGGCCGCGCACCAGCACACCCGCGAGCTGATAGCCCAGAGCCGCATGGAGATTGACCAGGCCCGGCTGCTGACCTTACAGGCCGCCCAGATGATGGACACGGTGGGCAACAAGGCGGCACGCGGCGAGATTGCGGCCATCAAGGTGGTCGCTCCGGGTGTGGCGCTGCGGGTGATTGACCGGGCCATTCAGGTGTACGGCGGCGCGGGGGTGTCACAGGACACTCCGCTGGCGCAAATGTACGCGCACGCCCGCACCCTGCGCCTGGCCGACGGCCCCGACATCGTACACACCGAAACGGTCGCCAAGGCCGAGCTGGCCCGCCAGGGCATAGACCTGCGGGTGGCCCGTGGAGGAAAGGCGTGAGCGGGGCAGGGCGGTCCCAGGCCGAGACCGTGCCCATGCGCCCCGGCGAGGAGCTGCCGCTGGACCGTCTGCGCGAACTGCTGGCCGACTTGCCCGGTGACTGGGCCGCACTGAGCGCCGAGCAGTTTCCGGGAGGATATTCCAACCTCACCTATCTGCTGCGGGCGGGCGAGCAGGCTTATGTGCTGCGCCGCGCCCCACGCGGGCAGGTGGCCCCCGGTGCCCACGATATGGCCCGCGAGTACCGCCTGCTGGAGCGGGTGGCCCCGGTGCTGCCCGCCGCGCCGCGCCCGCTGCGCCTGATAGAAGACCCGCAGGTGCTGGGCGCGCCCTTTTACGTGATGGAGCGCCGCCGGGGGGTGGTGATGCGCTCGGCCCTGCCGCCCGAATACGCGGGCCTTCCAGATGCCCCCGCACGGATGACCGGGGCGCTCGTGGACACCCTGGTCCGCTTGCAGGAGGTGGACTTGCAGGCAGCGGGTCTGAGCGACTTGGGTCAGCCGGCAGGCTTTAACCGCCGCCAGATTGAGGGCTGGGCCGGGCGCTGGCGGCGGGCCCGCGAAGCGCTGTCCCCCGGGGCCCTGGCCCCCGCCGAGGAGCTGGGCGACGAACGCCTGATCGCCTGGCTGCTGGAGCGCCAGCCGGCCGAGTCGGCCCATACCCTGGTCCACAACGATTTCAAGCTGGACAACCTGCTGCTGGACCCGCACGACCCTGGCCGGGTCACGGCGCTGCTGGACTGGGAAATGACCACCCTGGGCGACCCGCTGGCTGACCTGGGATTGCTGCTCACCTACTGGACCCTGCCCGGCGCTCAGGCCGAGCAGCCCGGCTTTCCGGACCGGGACGAACTGGTGGCCTTGTATGCCCAGCGCAGCGGGCGCGACGTGAGCGGGCTGCTGTGGTACGAGCTCCTCGGCGACTTCAAGCTGGCCGTGATTGCCCTGCAAATTTTCGTGCGCTATCAGCGGGGGCAGACGCGTGACCCCCGCTTCGCTGCCCTGGGCGAGCAGGCCTCATTCCTGATTCGCCGGGCGCTGGCCCGCACTCACCCGCCGGCGTAGCGGTGCCCGGCGATGTGGTGCCAGACGATATGGTGGGCCGGATGGACCCTGCTCCCCTGCACCTGCCCCGCCTCGCCGCTGCCGCGCCGGACACCTGGGTCACGCTGCCTACCGGGGCACTGCCTTTTGCCCAGAGCGTGCTGCTGCTGACGCGGCGGCTGCCTGCTCAGGCCGCGCACCCGGCCGGCGAGTGGTTGCTGTGCCTGACCGGCGAGGTGGTGGTTGACCTGCCAGCGGGCCACTGGGCGCGCCTGCGGGCGGGCGAAACCCTGGCGCTGCCCCCAGCAGTACTCTGGCACGCCCTGCCGACCGGCGACGGGGTGACGCTGCTGCGCACCATGCCGGTCTGAGCTGCCGACCCTTTAGCCAACCTGAAGGCATGCCGCGATGGCTGCATATGCCACAGAATTGTCAGGTCCGGCTGCAGATAATGGCGCATGATCCTGACTTTGCTGTTCGTGACCGCTGTTCTCGCCGCTGTGGCCGTGCAGCAGGCCGTCTCCTTCCAGTCCCGGTCGCTGCGGCCCGTGCCTGTACGCGTGCAGTCCCGCCGCCGCTGAGCCCCGGCCCTGCTGCCGCCCGCACTGCCTGCGGGCGGTTTTTGTTGCCGCACAGGTTCAGGGGCCGCACCCCGCCTGACGGGCTGCCCTTTTGCCCTCCGGAGGCGGTGCTACAGTGGCCCACATGACGGCTGAGGTTCTGCAAAAAGCCGCTGCGGGCGAGCGCCTGAGCGCGGAAGAAATCGAGTCGCTGTACCACCTGCCGGTGCCGCAGGTGGCAGCGGTGGCGCACGGGCTGCGGATGCAGCGCTGCGATCCCCAGGTGGTCAGCTTTCTGATTGACCGCAACATCAACTACACCAACATTTGCCGGGTGGGGTGCAACTTCTGCGCCTTTTACCGCACCCGCCGCCAGAGCGACGCCTACACCCTCGACTACGAGGAAATCTCGGCCAAAATCCGCGAACTGGAAGCGGTGGGCGGCACCCGCATCCTGATGCAGGGCGGTGTGAACCCCGAATTGCCGCTGGAGTACTACACCGGGCTGCTGCGGCACATCAAGGCACACCACCCGACCATCCGCATCGACGCCTTCAGCCCCGAAGAGGTGCTGTTTTTCGAGCAGCACTTCGGCCTGACGCTCGACGAGCTGCTGGACGCCCTCATCGCAGCGGGGCTGGACGGTCTGCCCGGTGCGGGCGGCGAGATTCTGGTGGACGAGGTGCGGGCCAAGGCGGCTCCGGCCCGCATCCGCTCCCACGACTGGTTCCGCATTCTGGACGCGGCGCAGCGCAAGGGGCTGTACACCATCAGCACCATGGTGTTCGGCTTTGGGGAAACCTACCGCCAGCGGGCCGACCACCTGGTCTCTATCCGCACCCAGCAGGACAAGGCGCTGCGTGAGTACGGCAACGGCTTTTCCGGCTTTGCCATGTGGTCCCTGCAGACCGAAAACACCCGCCTGCACGGCAAGGCCCCTGGAGCCACCGCGCACGAGTACCTGCAGAACCTCGCCATTTCGCGCCTGGCGCTGGACAACCAGCCCAACATCCAGGCGTCCTGGCCGGCGCAGGGCTTCAAGGTGGCGCAGGCCGCGCTGTACTACGGGGCCAACGATATGGGCAGCACCATGCTGGAGGAGAATGTGGTGAGCGCCGCCGGCGGCCACGACCGCCACTCGGCCACCGTGCGCGAACTGATCCGGATTATCGACGACGCGGGCTTCACGCCGGCCATTCGCAACAGCCGCTTCCAAGTGATCGAGTACCCGGATGTGGCGGCCTTTCTGGGCCGCAGCGCCGAGAATATCGAGGGCGAGCGGGGGGTGGGCGCAGCCGTCCCGCAGGCCCCGGCCTGAGCAGCAGCCCGGCGGTACACTTGGGGGCGTGAGAGTTGCTTTGCTGACCACCCCCCAGGCCCGCTACACCGAGTACTGGCGGGCTTTTCTTGAGGCGCTGGGTGTAGAACCTGCCCAGCCGCGTGCGCCCTACGGCACCTGGTTGGAGGCCGGGCGCGGCAGCCTGCCGCATGAGCCGCTCCTGGTGCAGCTGGCCCTGGGCGAGATTCTTAGCCTGGGGACTGGGGTAGACGCAGTGCTGGTGCCCCAGCAGCTGCCGGTGCGCGACGACGCCTGGAGCGGAGCTTTTGCCGAGCTGCTGCCCCAGCGGATTGCCGGCCTGCCCACCTTGATTGCCGTGCCTGACGAGCCACAGGACTTGGCGGCGGCCGCCGCCGACCTGGGGCAGCGCCTGGTGGGCAACGCCGGCCTGGTGCGCCGCGCCCTGGAACAGGTGCAGCCGCTGGGGCAGCCGGAACGCCGCGAGGAGTGGCCGCCGCTGCAGCTGGGCTCGCATGTCAGCGTGGGCGTGGTGGGCCCCCGCAGCCTGCTGGCCCACCCGGAGCTGAACACCGGGCTGTGGCAGGCACTGGGGGGGCACGGCCTGTACCCGGTGCTGGCCCATACCCTGCCGGCCTCGCAGGTGGCGAACCGTGGCGAGCGCCTGAATGACCCGCGTGCCCAGGCCGGCGACCGCTGGCTGTACGGCGCAGCCCGCCTGCTGGAAGGCAAGGGCGCCGTGCAGGGGCTGGTGCTGGTGGCCCCGGCGCAGGACGCCGGCACGCAGGCCTCGCTGGACCGGGTGGCTGCCGAGCTCCACAAGCCTGTGCTGCGGCTGACCCTGGACGCCGGCCAGACCGAATGGCCTGAGCTGGCGGCCTTTGCAGCTCGGCTAGGAGCCAGCGGGCGCGAGTAGGGCTGCGCCCGGCTGGGCGGCGTGACCGTGCCGGAGCGCCGAGTGGCTGCAGGCAGACCAAAAACTCTCCCCCGGCCGGTATAGCGGGGGAGAGTGCCGTGAGGGACCGGCTGGCGGCCGCCTCAGCGGGAAACGTTGATGTTCATCTTGGCGGCGCGCAGGGCCGGGGCGCGGTGCAGGGTCTTGTTGGAGTACAGCAGCTGGCCCTGGCGGTCGAATACCTTGGCCCGCACGGCGTAGATGCTGCCGGGGTTCAGGCGGTGGGCGCTGTACTGCAGGCTGT
Source organism: Deinococcus proteolyticus MRP (assembly GCF_000190555.1). Taxonomy (GTDB): domain Bacteria; phylum Deinococcota; class Deinococci; order Deinococcales; family Deinococcaceae; genus Deinococcus; species Deinococcus proteolyticus. Next base: position 2,047,544 of record NC_015161.1, on the reverse strand, counting down.
AGGGGGTGGACAGCCGGGTGGCCGGGAAGCTCACCTTGAGGTAGGTGGAGCGGTGCGCCAGGTTGGGGGCCAGTTCCTCAATCGACACCTGCACCCGGCTGCCGGCGGGCAGGCGCACGTCGCTGGGGGCCACCACGCGGCCCTGCAGGTGACGCCAGCCGCTGGGCAGGTCGCTGGGGGCGGTCATGGCGGTGGCCTGCGCCGCGCCGGTGGACGGAGTGCGGGCAGGAGCTGCGGGCGTACGCACCGGGGCCGCCGGGGTACGCGCCGGGGCCACGTTCCGCACGTCGCTGGGACGGGTGATGGTCACGTTGCCGATGGTGGTCTGCGCCACGGCAGCGCCAGTGAATAGGGCAGCAAACAGAGCAATCTGAACTTTCATAACATTCACCATAGTCACTCTCCGGGGCCGTCAAGTGTGCCTTCCCTTGCCATTCCCTGCATGGAAGCCGGGGTGCCGCAGCCCAGCGAAACACCGCCGGTCCACGGGGGCTGGCGGCGCTGAGAAGCTTGCTGCTGAGAGGATTGACGCTGTGCAGAACCGAGCAGTCAGACGGTGCTCAGAAGCGCATGTCGATTTTGAGCTTGGCGGCCACGTCACGGGGCAGCGGCTGGCGGGCGTCGGACATGTACAGCATCTTGCCGCTGGCATCGAACACCTTGGCCTGCACCACGTAGTCGTAGCGGGCAGTGTTCATGCGGGCGGGGTTGTAGTTGAGGTAGTACTGGGTGGGCAGCATCTCGGCGCCAAAGTCCACCAGCAGGTGCGGGGTGTGCTGGCCGGTGGCGCGGTTGACCGCCTCGATGGCCACCTGGACCTTGCTGCCGGCGGGCAGGTTCATGGCCTTGGAGCCGAAGATGTCGCCGCTGAGGTGACGCCAGCCGGCAGGTAGGTCGCTGGGTGCGCTGACTGCGGTAGCGCTGGCGACCGTGCTGATGGCGGCGGGCTTGACGGGAGCCTGAGCGGGCGCTTTGACCGGGGCAGCCTTGGCTGGTGCCGGCTGTGCAGGGCGTGCCGGAGCTGGCTGTGCGGTGGTCGTGCGTGCGGGAGCGGTCTGGGTCGCAGCAGCTTTTGGAGCGGTCTGGACTGGGGCCGTGCGGGGCGCCGTCTGGGTGGCGCTGGCTGCCGGAGTGGCCGAGCTGGGCGGCGTCACGGTCCGCACCGGCTGCACGGACTGGGCAGGGCGGACCTCTTCGCCGGCCTGAGCAGCTTCGGTGGTCTGCAGGGGAGCTACCTCCTGAGCAGGCGAGATGGGCTCCACGGTGGTCTCGGTGGTGGTGTCGGTGGCAGAAGTCTCAGCGTCGGTCTCAGGAGTAGAAGTCTCCGTGGCGGCCTGAGTGGGCACGACCACCGGCTTGGTCAGCGTGACCTCGCCGATCGTGGTGGTGGAAGTCGCGCTGGTCTGGGCGAGGGCAGCACCGGTGACCATCGGGGCGGCCATCAGGGTGGTCAGCAGAGCAATAGAGCGGTTCATGACTTTTACTTTAGGAAAGTCTCTGCCCCCAAAATAGTGCCCGCTCCGCAGTATTAAGAACGCTTTAGGAAAACTTCATCTCAGGACAGGTTGGTGGGCCGGTCGGGAGGTGAAAGCCCTCATCTTGGCTGCTTTTTCCGGCCCGCTCTGGCCGGCTTTCCCGTAAGCTGGTCGGCATGTCCCTGCCTCTGCCTGACCACCGCGCTGCCCTGGCGCATCTCGGCCGTGACCCGGCGCTGGCGGCACTGATAGATCAGTACGGCGACCTGCCGGTGCTGGCGCCGGTGGCCGACCCGTTCGCCCGGCTGATTCGCTCGGTGGTGGGTCAGCAGCTGAGCGTGAAAGCGGCCCGCAGCATCTATGCCCGCTTGGAAGAACGCCTGGGCGTGGTAGACGCCGCCGGCCTGCTCGCCACCTCGCCGGACGACCTGCGGGCGCTGGGGCTGTCGTGGGCCAAGGTGGCCTCGGTGCAGGACATTGCCCGCGCCGCTGCCGAGGGGCAGGTGGATTTCGCCGGGCTGGCCGGCCACACCGACGAGCAACTGCTGGCCGAGCTGCTGCCCCTGCGCGGTGTGGGCCGCTGGACCGCTGAGATGTTCATGATGTTCGCGCTGGCCCACCCCGACGTGTTCAGCTTCGGGGACCTGGCGCTGCGTAAGGGGCTGCAGCGCCATTACCCCGGCCAGGACCACGCGGTGGTGGTGCAGGGCTGGTCGCCGTACCGCACCCTGGCCGCCCGCTACCTGTGGGCCGACCAGAACGCCAATCCGGGCATTGCCGCCGCGCCGGTCTGAACGGTCCTCTGCATCCACCGGCGACGGCGCTACACTGCCCCCCATGTCCGCCAGTGCTGGTCCGCATGTTCCGCCCGTCTTCAGCCGTATCCTGCCCGCTGCCCGCTGGGAGCCGGTCACGCTGGGCGAATCGGGGGCGGAGGTGTGGCGTTCCACGCGGCATGTCCTGAAAATCCAGCCGCACCGGCACCCCGCGCTGCCCTCGCTGGCCGACGAGCGCGAGCGGCTGCGCTGGCTGCGTGGGCGGGTACCGGTGCCGGGAGTGCTGGGCTATTTCGCTGACAGTACGCATGAGTACCTGGCGACCGAGCGCGTGCCCGGCATTCCCATGAGCCACCCGGACGCCACGCTGCACGCGGAGCGTATGGCCGGGCTGCTGGCGCGGGCGCTGCGGGGGCTGCACAGCCTGCCGGCCCGCGACTGCCCCTTTACCATGACCCTGCCGGTCTCACTGCGGCTGGCCCGCGAGCGGGTGGAGGCAGGACTGGTGGATGAAAGCGGCTTTGACCCCCAGCGCCAGGGCCAGTCGGCAGTAGACGTGTTGGTGGAGCTGGTCCACCACCGCCCGCAGACCGAAGATGTGGTGGTCACCCACGGCGACGCCTGCTTGCCCAATTTCATCGTGCAGGGCGAGTACGTAGAAGGCCTGGTGGATGTGGGCCGCGCCGGGCTGGCCGACCGCCACGCCGACCTGGCGCTGGCCGCCCGCTCGGTCCGCCGCAACCTGGGTGTCAAGTGGGTGGACCCTTTCCTGGACACCTACGGCCGTGAACTGGTGGACGAAAGCCGGCTGGACTATTACGCGGCGCTGGATGAGCTGGCGTAATTGCGCCCGCGAACGAAGTGAGTAGCAATTGCCCCCGCGAGTGAAGCGGGTGGCAATTGCGCCAGCGAACGAAGCGAGGAGCACTTGCCCCCGCGAACGGATGACGAGTCTCGGCCAGGGGCCAGGCCACCCCGTCACTGTGGCTCGGCAGCAGAAAGGAGGGGGCCGCAGGCGAACCCTCAGCCTGCGGCCCCCTGTTTTCCCCGCTTACTTCTCGAAGCTGCCCGCCTGAATGACCACCAGGTCGTCCGGGTTGATGTACTTGACGAAGGCAGCTTTGGCCTGCTCGGGGGTCACGGCGGCAAGGCGCTGCTCCCACTGCTGCTGGAAAGCGAAGGTGCGGTCCAGGTCGGCCTGGTTCAGCAGCACAGCGGCCAGCACCGCATCCTTGCTGTAAGCGGCGCGGGTTTCCGCCAGCAGGCTGGCTTTGGCATTGTTCACCTCGGTCTCGGTAAAGCCGCTCTGCGCCACCCGGCGGAATTCCTCTTGCAGCGCAGCCGAAAGCTTCTCGCGCACTCCGGGGTTATAGATGGCGTAGGCGCTGAGCGTTCCCTGCTCATCGCGGCTGGACAGCGAGGTCTGGGCCCCCACGCCGTAGCTGAGGCCGTCTTGCTGGCGCACCCGGTTCCACAGCCGCGAGTCGGTGCCCGCGCCGAACACCCGCATCGCCACTTCCAGGGCAGCGGCGTCGGGGTGGTCGTCGCGCAGCGCGAAGTTCTGGGCTGCCACGTAGACCGCGTTGGCCTTGTCGGGCACGTTGATACTGCGGCTGACGCCCGCCGGCCGAGTCAGCGGGCGCACGATGCGCTCGTACTTGACCCCGCTGGTCCAGCCGCCCAGCAGCTGCGGCACGGCGGCGCGAATGGTCTGCGGGTCGAAGTCGCCCACCACGCTCAGCTGGGCGTGGCCGGCTCCCACCACCTGGGTGTAGTAGTCGCGCACGTCCTGCACGGTCACGGCGCGGACGTCTTCCAGCTGCTCGTCCAGCGTGGGGCTGTAGAACAGGTCGCCGTGCCGGGTGCCTTCAGGCATGAAGATACGGTCCAGTTCGCGGCCCGCCACACTTTCCGGTTCGCTGCGGTCTGCTTCCAGCGCAGTCAGGGTGAGGGTCTTCAGCTCGGCAAATTCGCTTTCGGGGAAGGTCGACCCGCGCAGCACGCTTCGCAGCAGTTCCAGGGCCTCGGGCAGGTGCTGGCGCTCGGTGTCCAGGCTGACGCTGAGGCCCTCGCCGCTGCCGGACACGCTCAGGTTGGTGTTGATGGCTTCCAGCCGGTCATGCAGCTGCTGGCGGGTCAGGCCCGTGCTGCCCCGGGTCAGCATGTCGCCCAGGAAGTCGGGGGCCGCGCCGGCTTCACGCACGGTCTCCGGGTTGCCGTAGTCCAGTGCCAGCTGCAGCTGCACGCGGTCGCCACGGGTTTCTTTGGGCAGCATGGCCACCTTCACCCCACCGATGTCCTCGCGGATGACCCGCTGTTCCAAAGCGGCAGGAGCCACGTCCAGCTGCTCGCCGGCGCTCAGCGCCTTGCCGCCCACGAAGTCCCGCAGCACTTCCTGGGCGCTGGGGGCCTGGGCAATCTCCACCCGGTCCGGCTGAGCGGTGGGAATGAAGCGGGCCAGGGTGCGGTTGCTGGGCTTAAGGTAGGTGCGGGCCACCCGCTGCACGTCGGCAGCAGTCACGCGGGCCACGGCGTCGCGGCGCTCCAGCAGCAGGCGCCAGTCCCCGGCGGCGATGGCCTCGCTCAGTGCGATGCCCACCTGCCCCGGCTGCGTCATCAGCTGTGCGTGCTGGGTGGCGAGGCGCTGCTTGGCGCGGCTGACTTCCTCTTCGCTAAAGGCTTTGTCGCCGGCCTGTTCCAGCGTGCTTAGCAGCGTGGCCTGCGCCCGGTCCATGTCATCGTCCTTGTCCAGCACGGCCAGGCCAAGCAGCAGCCCCGGTTCGCCGCCCTGCAGCGGCAGCGTGCCGGTGGCGCTGGCCTGCCCGGTCTGCACCAGGTTCGCGTACAGCCGGCCGCTGGGTTCGTTGCCCAGCAGCTCGTTCAGGACCAGCAGCGCCGGGGTGTCGGCGTGGCGCACGCTGGGCACGTGGTAGGCCGCCATCAGCGCCTGCAGGTCGCCCACGCGGCGCACCGTCACGCTGCGTTCGCCGTTCTGGGCCGGTTCGCGGGTGTACTGGGGCGGCAGCGTGCGGCTGGGGGCCGGAATGGGCCCAAATTCGCGGGCCAGCAGCCCCAGCGCCTCGGCTTCGTCGAAGTTGCCGGCCAGCGTCACCACGGCGTTGTCGGGCTGGTAGTAGGTGCGGTAAAAGGCCTGCAGGCGGTCAACTGGCACGTTCTCTACGTCCGAGCGGTTGCCGATGGTGGAGTTGCCGTAGTTGTGCCAGTCAAACGCGACCGATTGCAGCTCCTTGAGCGTCAGGCCGATGAGGTTGTTCTCGCCGGCCTCGAACTCGTTGCGGACCACCGTCATCTCGGTCTTCAGGTCGTCGCCGCTGATACGCGAGTTCACCATGCGGTCGGCCTCCATGCGGATGGCCCAGGCCAGGTTGTCGCCGGTGTTGGTCAGCGTCTCGAAGTAGTTGGTGCGGTCCAGGTTGGTGGTGCCGTTGAAGGTGGCTCCGCGCTGCCCTAGCGCTTCCATGATGTTGCCGCTGGTCGGCGTGCCTTTGAACACCAGGTGTTCCAGCAGGTGCGCCATGCCGGTTTCGCCGTAGTTCTCGTGGACGCTGCCCACCAGATAGGTCACGTTCAGTGTGAAGTTGCCCGCCGACGGGTCAGGGAACAGCAGCACGCGCAGGCCGTTGCTCAGGCGGTATTCCTTGATGCCCTCGGCCTGCGTCACGAAGGTCACTCCGGCGGGGAGGCCGGCCGGCTGGGCCGCAGCGATGGGGGTGGGCTGCACTTTGGGCGGCTTGCCCGGCTGCACCTCGCCGGAGCGGGTGCCGGGGTCGTCACGCAGCGGGGGCATAGGGGCCGGGGCCTGCTGCGCTGCCGTTCGTAGCGGCGCAGCAGGAATCACGCTGCCCGGCGCGGCTGTAGGCGTAGGCACCGGCTGGGGCTGTCCACCCCCGGTGACGGCGGCCAGCGCACCACTGCCCAGGCTGAGACTGACGGTCCAGAGTAGCAAGCGTGACTTATATTTCATTGTTTCAGCGTAACAGGTCCATGAAAGGCAAACGTCATCCTTTGTAGGGAGCAGGGCTGCTCGTTGCTGGAACCACTTCTGCGCCGGATTCGCCGGGCAGCCTTGCTATGCTGCGGGCGATGTCCAAAACATTTGAAGAGAAGTTGCGCGAGTACGCCCGCGTGCTGGTCGGGACTGGCGTGGGCCTGAAAGCCGGCGGCAAGCTGCTGATCAATGCGCCCATCGACGCTGTGCCCCTGGTGCGTGAAATGGTGGCCGAGGCGTACCGTACCGGGGCACTGGACGTGCGGGTGGACTGGCGCGACGACCAGCTGGAGCGGCTGCGCTATACGGAAGGCAGCCGTGAGGCCGCGCTGTTTATCCCTGAGTGGGTCATGGAGCAGGCCGAGCGCATGGTGGACGACGGCTACGCCCGCATTGGCATTCGCGGCGACGACCCCAACCTGCTGGCCGGCGTGGACGGCCAACTGATTGCCGAGCGCACCAAGCGCGGCGCCGAGCTGAGCCGCAAGGTTTCGGCGGCCATCAGCGGGCACACGGTGGACTGGACCCTGGGCGCCATGAGCACGCCGGCCTGGGCCCGCAGCGTGTACCCGGACCTGCCCGAAGCCGAGGGGGTAGCGCGGCTGTGGGAAGACATCTTCACCGTGTCGCGCATCAATGAAGCCGACCCGGCGGCCGCTTGGCAGGCCCATACGGACCGCCTGGCCCGGCTGAGTGCGTACCTCAACGAGCAGCAGTTCGACGCTGTGCATTTCCGCAGTGCCGAGGGCACCGACCTGACGGTGGGCCTGGCCGACGGTCACATCTGGGACGGCGGCGCCATGACCGGCCCGACCGGCACCCGCACCGTGCCCAACATGCCCACCGACGAGGTGTTCACCGCGCCGCACCGCGACCGGGTGGACGGCGTGGCGGTCGCCAGCAAGCCGCTGTCGGTCCACGGCACCCTGGTCAGCGGGATTCGCATGCGCTTTGAGGGCGGCCGCGCTGTGGAAGCCACCGCCGAGACCGGCCAGGACACTTTGCAGCAGCTGCTGGCCACCGACGAAGGAGCAGCCCGCCTGGGCGAAGTGGCGCTGGTGCCCGCCTCGGCCCCGGTGGCGCAGACCGGCAGCCTGTTCAACATGACCCTGTTCGATGAGAACGCCGCTTCGCACATTGCCATGGGCCGCTGCTACTCCACCAACGTGCAGGGCGGCAGCGACGAGCAGGCCCTGACCGCAGCCGGCGGCAACCGCTCGCTGATTCACGTGGACTGGATGATCGGCAGCCCCACCACCGACGTGGACGGCCTGACCAGGGACGGCAACCGCATTCCGCTGATGCGGCAGGGCGAGTGGGTGGTGGACGCCGCCAACTAAGCGCCCAACTAAGCGCGTGGAGGGAAGGGCCAATCAGCTGAGCGGCCCTCTTCCCCTTTGCCCTTCAGCTTCTGGCCCGGCTGCGAACCTCGGCCACGATCCGGTCAATCACTTCCTGCGCAGTCAGCTCGCCAGTATCAATCACCAGGGCATCGGCGGCCGGCAAGCTCTGGGCAGCGTCGCGGGTGTCGCGTTCTACCAGGGCCGCTTCGATGGCGTCCAGGTCCTCAGGGCGCTCGGCACTGCGCCGCTCGGCCCGCACGCGGGGGTGCGCGGTCAGGTAGAACTTGGCCTGCGCCTGCGGAAACACGTTGGTGCCCATGTCGCGGCCCTCGGCCACAAATGGGGCCGGCAAGGCCCGCAGCTGTTCATCCACCCAGGCCCGCACCTGCGGCAGCGCGGCGTAAGCACTGACCCCCTCATCCACCCGCGTGGCGTGCAGGTCTTCCGTCAGGTCGCGTTCCCCCAGCTGTACCCGGTTGCCCTCGGCGTGGGGTTGCAGGCGGGGAGGCTGGGCCTGCAGACAGTCCAGCACGCGCAGGTCGCCGCCCGGCAGTTCGGCTTCCAGGCCGCACAGGGTCACGGCGCGGTACAGCAGCCCTGAACTCACATACGGCACGCCCAGGGCGCGGGCCACCCCGGACGCCACCGTGCTTTTGCCACTCGCCGCTACGCCGTCAATCGTGATAATCACGCCTAGGAGTGTACCGGGTTGGGCTGGGCGCACTGAATCATATGCACTGGGCCGGGCGCACTGGGCCAGGTGCGTGGGGTCCTGCCTCGCCATTCCCTCCAACCGCGCCTTAGCCCGCGCCCGCTAGACTGCCCTCATGCGCCTGCTGCTGCTGGAAGACGACGCCCGCATTGCCGAGCCGACCCGTGACGCCCTGAGCGAGGCAGGCTACGACGTGACCTGGGTGCAGACCGGCGACGACGCGCTTGAAGCCGCCGTGATGGGCGACTTTCCCCTGGCCGTGCTGGACGTGATGGTGCCCGGCGAGCTGGACGGCTTCGCGGTGGCCGGCGAGATGCGCGAAGCGGGCCTGGACACCGCCATCCTGTTCCTGACGGCCCGCACCGAGGTGGAGGACCGGGTGCGCGGCCTGGACATTGGCGGGGACGCTTACCTGACCAAGCCGTTTGCCATGCCCGAGTTGCTGGCGACCTTGCGGGCACTGACCCGGCGTGAGCGCGGGCAAAGTGCACCGGTGCTGCAGTTCGCGCAGGGGCGCGGCACGCTCGACACCGTGGCCCGCACCGTCACCTGGGACGGCGAGGAAGTGGCCGTCACGGGACGTGAGTACGCTCTGCTGGAAGCCCTGACGCTCTCGCCCGACCGCTGGTTCACCCGCGAAGACCTGCTGGACCGGGTCTGGGGGGCCGAGTTCGACGGTGAAGCCCGTATCGTGGACGTGTACGTGCGCTACGTGCGCCGCAAGCTGGCTCCCGAAGCCATCCGCTCCGAGCGTGGGCGCGGCTACCGGGTGGAAGCGTGAAGCGTTCTCCGGAATTGCTGGGCCGGTCTGGCCTCTGCCCGCGGCCATGCATCTGAGGGCCATGCGTCTGAGCCTGCGCGCCCGCCTCACGCTGTGGGCGGCCCTCGCTACGGTGCTGGCCGCGCTGCTGGTGTCGGGCGGCATCTACCTTACGGTGCGGCAGCTGCTGTACCTCTCCGAAAAGGAGCAGCTGCTCAGCAGTGTGCTGATTGTGCAGTCGCGGGTCGAGCGCGAGGTGGACCGGGTAGGCGGGGCCGAAAGCCTGCGCTGGATGTGGCTGGACCTCTCGCAGATTGCCGGCGAGAACGTGCAGACCCAGAAGCTGGAACTGCGGCTGGTGTCGCAGGTGGGCGGGCAGTGGTTCTACAACCAGACCGAGCATTTCCCGGCGGGGCTCCAGCTGGACCTGCCGGTCAACCTGTACCAGATTCGCGGCCAGGACAAGATGATTGCCGTGCGTGAGCTGCGCACCTCCGGCCCGCCGCTGCTGCTGAGCGTGATGACCGATACCGGGTCGCTGGGGCAGGCCAACAAGGCGTTTCGCGGCGCCTTCTGGACCCTGCTGCCGCTGGCGCTGCTGTTGGCGCTGGTGCTGGGCTGGACGGTGTCGGGCCGGCTGCTGGCTCCGGTGCGGCAACTGGAAGTGGCAGCCCGCGAGGTCGGCGAGAGCGGTGACCTGCGCCGCCCCTTGCCGCTGACCGATACCGGCGACGAATTGGGCCTGCTGGCCCGCGCCCTGCAGGGCACCTTCGGGCAGCTGGCCCAGGCCCGTGAGCGCGAGCAGGACTTTGCCCGCGCCGCCGCCCACGACCTGCGTTCGCCGCTGGCGGCCCTGACAGCCCGCGTGCAGGGCAGCCTCAGCCGGCCCCGCGATGCCGAGCGCTACCGCCAGGACCTGCAGGAAATCGGCACCGACCTGGAGCGCCTCTCGGCCCTGACCACCCACCTGCTGCTGCTCTCACGCGACCCTTCCTCGGTGTCCCGGCAGCCGCTGGCGCTTCACCCCCTGGCGGCCGACGCCGTAGACCGCGCCCGCGAACTGGACGAGCTGGCCGATGTGGACTTGCAGGTGGCCCCCAGTGGCCGGGGGCTGTGGACTGAAGGCGACCCGGTTCTGCTGGGCCAGGCCGTGTGGAATCTGGTGGTCAATGCCATGCGCTACGGCGCCGGCTCCCCGGTGCTGGTGCGGCTGGAAGGGATAGGGGAGAGCGCCGTGATCAGCGTGCAGGACAGTGGCCCTGGTGTCTCTCCGGAGATACTGGCGCAGTTGGGGCAGGCGTTTTACCGCCCCGATTCCTCGCGGCAGGGACAGGCGGCCGGTGGTGGGCACGGGCTGGGGCTGGCGCTGGCACAGCGGGCCGCCGAGGTTCACGGCGGGCGGCTGGAGCTGCAGAGCGCAGCAGGGCAGGGCTTCACGGCGCGGCTGGTCCTGCCGGCCTGCCCGGCTCCCGCCGCCGAGGAGGGCTGATTTGCGGGCTGATTTACACTGTCTTTCATGATCGCTTCCGCTGCCACACCCGCCGCGCCGTACCAAGCCCTGATTCTCGGCGGGGGAGATGCAGGCGACCCACTGGCTGTCTCGCATGGGGTGGCCGTTAAGGGCCTGGTGCCGGTGGCCGGACAGCCGATGGCCCTGCATGTGCTGCGTGCTGTGCGGGCCAGCGGCCGGGTGGGGCGCGTGGCCTATATCGGCCCTACCACCCCGCAGATGGACGCCCTGATTGACCTGCCACTGCCGGACCGGGGCAGCCTGCTGGACAACTTGACCGCCGGCCTGGAAGCGCTGGGCGACCAGCCGGGACGGGCGCTGGTTCTCACTGCCGATATCCCTATGCTGACGGCCGGGCAGCTCAACGATGTGCTGGACCAGGTTGCAGCGCAGCCGGGCGCAGGCCTGCTGTATCCCGTGGTATCCCGCGAAGCCTGCGAAGCGACCTTTCCAGGCGTCAAGCGCACTTTCGTGCGGGTCAGGGACGGCACGTTCACTGGCGGCAACCTGTTCGTGTTCGCCCCCGCACTGGTGGGCCAGTTCCTGCCCCGTCTGCGGGCCGTGCTGGACGCCCGCAAGGCTCCGCTGAAGCTGGCGGCCCTGATTGGTCCGGGGGTGCTGGTGCGGCTGCTGACCGGCCGCCTGACCGTGCGCGGGCTGGAGGAAGCGGTCAGCAGCCTGCTGGGAGTAGAGGCGCGGGCCATCATCACCCCGCATGCCGCCGTGGGCACGGACGTAGACAAACCCGCCGACCTGGCCCTGGCCGAGGCCTATCTCTCGCAGGTCAGCTGAGCGCCGCATTCCGAGCCGCATATCCTGAGTTACCGAGTCGGGATTTGGCCCGCCTGGACGGTGTTCCCTCAGGCTTATGGCCCTTGTCATCTCATGCAGGGGCGGGGCATACTGCCGCTATGCCTCACGTCATTACGTCTCCCTGTATCGGTGTCAAGGACCAAGCCTGCACCGAAGTCTGCCCCGTCGAGTGCATCTACGACGGTGGTGATCAGTTCCTGATTCACCCTGACGAGTGCATCGACTGCGGTGCCTGCGTCCCTGCCTGCCCGGTCAACGCCATCTTCCCCGAAGAGGATGTCCCTGCCGACGAGACTCCCTTCATTGCTAAGAACGCCGCATTCTTCGGCGTGTGAACCGCTAAACCGATAACAGAGCAGCCCGGTCATCACCTTGACTGGGCTGCTTTCGGTTTCGGAGCCGCTGAGGGGCTTCAGCGCTCGCCGCTCAGAATGTCCTCAATGTGGGCTATCACGTCGTCACTCAGCCGCACGCCGCCGGCCTTGACGGTGTCCTCGATCTGGCTGACCCGGGTGGCGCCGGTAATGACGCTGCTCACGCCCTTTTGCCGCAAAATCCAGGCCAGGGCCAGTTGGGCGCGGGTCAGGCCCAGGTCGTCGGCCACGGGTTTCAGGTCGCGCACACGCTGCACGTTGCTCTCCGTCAGGAACTTCTTGGCCCAGTTCTCGTTCTCACCTAGGCGGGCGCCTTCCGGCACGCCGTCATCATATTTGCCGGTCAGCAGGCCCATCGCCAGCGGGCTCCACACCACCAGGCCCACACCCGCGTCCTCGGTGTAGGGCAGGATTTCGCTTTCCACCCGCTCACGGGCGATCATCGAGTATTCAGGCTGCTCCACCACCGGCGCGTGCAGGCCGTGGGCACGGGCGAATTCCACCGCCTGTGCGATGCGGGCCGCCGGCCACATCGAGGTGCCCCAGTACAGGGCCTTGCCGTCGCGGATCACCTGGTCAAAGGCCATCACGATTTCTTCCATCGGCACGCTGGGGTCGTAGCGGTGCGCGAAATAGATGTCCAGGTAATCGGTGCCCAGGCGCTGCAAGCTCTTGTCCACGCTTTCCAGCACGTGCTTGCGGCTCAGGCCCTGGTCGTTCACGTCGTCGCTCATGGGCCAGTACACCTTGCTGGACAGCACCAGCGTGTGCCGGGGCAGCTCGCCCAGCACTGCGCCCATCATCTCCTCGCTCTTGCCCTTGGCGTACACGTCGGCCTGGTCGAAGAAGTTGACCCCCGAGTCATAGGCCCGGTGAACGATATCGCGCACGGTCTGCTGCTCATGCACGCTGTGGCCGTAGGTCACCCAGCCGCCCAGCGCCACTTCCGAGACCTTCAGTCCACTTCTGCCCAGTTTGCGGTATTCCATGCGTCTCACTCTAAGCCCAGCGGCCCAGGTAAAACGTCTGCTCGCCACGAAGGCCCGGCTCTGGGAACCCGGTACATCAAGCTGAAGGCAGAGGAGCGGCAACAAAGAAACGGCGAACAGCAAAGAGGGGAGTGGCCGCACTGGGCTGCTCCCCTCTCTACCGTCTCCGTCCTATTCTCTGCCGGTCAGCCGCGCTTCGGGCCAGGGCGGGTGCCGCTTTCCAGCGGGATATTGGCCGACAGCACCATCTTGTCGCCCATCTGTTCCACCTCGATCGAGCTTTCGCCGGCTGGGAAGTGTTTCCGCACCACTTCCAGCAGGTCGGCGCGCAGCGCGTCAATCTTGCCGGGCGATACGTTGGCGCGGTCATAGGCCAGCACCAGCTCCAGCCGGTCGCGCAGCGCTTCCTTGCTGCGCTCTTCGCGGCTCTTGAACCACCCGAACATCAGCCGCCCCCGAGCAGCTTACGCAGCCGCGCCCAGAATCCGCCGGTAGGTTCCTCGCCGTACACCGGGAACGGCACATCTTCACCGCGAATCCGCCGCGCCGTATCCATAAAGGCCTGACCTGCTCTGGACTGTCCCAGCACGGCCGGTTCGCCCACGTTGGTCGAAACGATGATGCCGTCGTCTTCGGGAATGATCCCGATGGGTTTGACGTTCAGGATGTTGACCATGTCGGCTTCGCTGAGCATGTTGCCGCTGGCCACCATCGCGGGGCGCAGGCGGTTGATCACTAGGCGGATTTCTCCTACCTGGTGCGCTTCCAGCAATCCGATAATCCGGTCGGCGTCGCGCACGCTGGACACCTCAGGGTTCACCACCACCAGAGCGCCCTGCGCTGGGGCAGCCGCCGTCTTGAAGCCCGACTCGATCCCAGCGGGGCTGTCCACCAGAATCCGGTCAAAGCCTTCTTCGTTCAGCAGGCGGTCAATCACCTGCTTGAACACTTCAGGGTCCAGTGCGTCCTTGTCACGGGTCTGCGAAGCTGGCATCAGGTACAGGTTTTCCACCCGCTTGTCGCGAATCAGCGCCTGGTTCAGCTTGCACTTGCCTTCCAGCACGTCGATCAGGTCGAACACCACGCGGCTTTCCAGGCCCATCACCACGTCCAGGTTGCGCAGGCCTACGTCCACGTCAATCACTGCGGTCTTTTCACCCTGCTTGGCGAGGGCTGCGCCGATGTTGGCAGTGGTGGTGGTCTTGCCGACCCCCCCCTTGCCCGAGGTCACTACGATGACTTTGGCGTCCATGGCTTCCAATTGTAGCGTGAATGACGGCGGCTGGTACGCGGCGGAACCGCTGCATACCCCAGGCACAAAAAACGCCGCTCAGTTGGCAGCGGCGTACTTTGGAGTTGGACCTGTGATCTGCCTGCAGCAGGCGCTCAAGCTTTCAGACCGCTGGCCGGTCCTGCTTGTCCCTGGGGGATCTGCCCGTGCTTGGCCAGCCGGATTCCAGCCGAAAGCCCTGCCTGTGCGCCCATCTGCCAGGCCACCTTCAGCATGAACAGCACCGCCTCCCGGTCCCCGGCTTCCATCAGCTCGGTCAGATGTTCGGGTAGGCCGTCAGGCAGCGGCATCTCGGCCAGCTGCTCTCCGTACTCCTGTTCAATCTGGGCGAACCACTGCGCATAAGCGTTGCTCATACCGAGCAATCTATCAAAACCTCACTCAGGTTATGTGACAGAAAACTCAGGGAGAGCTGAGGTCCGGTTTGCGAGCAGAGCTGCGTTTACTGGTGGCACAGCGGTGCTAAGCTGCCTCCATGACGGCAGAAATGTTCCCCGTGACGACCCCCGCAGCTGCCGAGGCAGAGGCCAAGGTCATCACCATCAGCGAATACGGCGCCCAAAAGGCTCAGAGCATCCTGGCCGGTAGCGGCAAGCAGGACGCCGGCGTGCGCGTGTTTATCAAGAGCGGTGGCTGCAGCGGTTACCAGTACGGCATGGCCATCGACGACCGTGAGCTAGAAGGCGACACCATCGTGTATGACCGTGGCGTCAAGCTGCTGGTGGATCAGGCCAGCCTGGCTCTGCTGCGCGGCAGCGAGGTGGATTTTGTCGAGAACTTGATGGGCGGCGGCTTTACGGTCAACAATCCCAACGCCACCAGTTCCTGTGGATGCGGACATTCCTTCCGCACGGACGGCGCTACGGCTCCTGAGGGCCAGGGCGGTTCCTGCGGCAGCTGAGCAGCTGGACTTGGCTGCAACCATGCAGGCTGCGGATAGAAGCCGCCCAGAAGCTGTATGGTGTGAACCCATGAGCGTGACGGCGAAATGA